>CAMAGQ010000018.1 GCA_945833895.1 uncultured bacterium | reverse complement strand
AATAAATTGACAACATCACCATTAGACATGTTTGAAAAAAATGAGCAAATAGACGCAATACATTTAGGTCAACACGTACTTGCAGAATTTTTTGAATGTGACCCTAATACACTTAACAGTATTGATAAGGTTGAAAAATATATGATAGATGCGGCACTTGAATGTGGTGCAACAATTGTACAAAAATGTTTTCACATGTTCAGTCCATACGGCGTTTCCGGTGTTGTTATCATCTCCGAGAGCCATCTTGCCATCCATACTTGGCCTGAATTGGGTTACGCTGCTGTAGATTTATTTACTTGCGGTACAAAATGCGATCCGAAAGTTGCTTACGAATTTCTAAAGAAAAAATTCAGTTCCAAAAGAGCTTCTTTCAGTGAACTAAAAAGAGGTATTATTACCAGACAATCAATGAAAGTTATCGAAAAACCGTTCGAAATTATGGAACAAATTGCTAACTAAAGATTTGTAAACAAATTTAAACTTAATACGCAAAAAAAATTTTTATACGTTTTAATATAGAAGATAGCCTAACTAAATAGATATAATTACACAGTTCGGCTATTTTTTTTTACAAAATGATGTAATTAAATAAAAGAATAACAAAAAAACTAAAGGAGAAAAAAATGAACGTCAAAGCAATCACAGCCCCGGTAGCAAAAGCAATTAAAGCCCCAATAGAAGCATCCTCTAAAAAAGCAGAACCTTACTTTTTCAGAGGAGATGCAGCAATGGGACAAACAACAATACCTAGTTCAAGAGTTAAATTTATGGACATGGAACTGGACTGTAATAAATATTATGGTGCAGGCTCATTTATAGAAAAAGTAGAAGAACCCATGAAGGAATCTTTCAGTAAATTTGATTTTATGTATTAATAAATTATTTCAAATATAATTTTAAAGCATCCGGAAGAAAACTTATCAAATCATCAGCCATCACTGAATATTCGGTAAGTTTTTTTCTTGCTATATCTCCGCTCAAACCGTGCAAATAAACACCCAGACACGCAGCCTCAAACAAATCTTTCCCCTGTGCGATTAAACCTGTAATCATGCCGGCAAGCACATCACCTGAACCTGCTTTTGCCATTGAATTGTTACCTGTATTGTTCTCATAAAACCGCCCGTCAGGACTTGTTACAACCGTTCGGTGAGTTTTTAAAACCGTAACGCAATTGTATTTTTGAGTAATCTTTTCAGCCGTGGATTTAACATCAGATAAAACATCCTCAAGAGTACACCCCAACAGACGTGCGGCTTCCTGCGGATGCGGAGTAAATACAACATTTTTAAACCCGTTTGGCAAGAATATCTCAGGATTTTGAGAAATAATATTCAAACCATCTGCATCCACCAATACCGGAACATCTTTCCCCAGTTTTTTAAAGAATTTTTCCAGCAGTATCTTATACTCATCGCCTTGCGACAAGCCGCAGCCAACCATAACAGTGTCGTAGGTTTCAAGATTATCGAACAAATTTGAATGAGGAAGAAAAACAATATTTTGAGTTTGTGCAGCAACGGCATTAATAACCCTATCGGTCGAACACAAAAAACAATATCCGCAGCCGATTTTGAGTGCCGCCACACTTGATAAATACGCCGCCCCGGGCATGTAATCAGAGCCGGCAATGTTCAAAACTCTGCCATAAGAGCCTTTATGAGAATTTTCAAACCTTTCGGGCAGTTTATAATCCATTTTGCCTAATCGCCTCATAAGCAACTATTGCCACAGAATTTGATAAATTTAAACTCCTCTGTCCGTCCATCATCGGGATAGTTCTGGCATGTTCATCTTTTACATACTTTTCGGGAAGTCCTCTCGTTTCAGGCCCAAAGACAATAAAATCACCGTCTTTAAACTCAATATCAGTGTATAATTTATCAGTTTTAGTCGTCAGGTAATAGAAAGTTCCGTTCGGAAACATTTCATAAAGAACCTCCATTGATTCAACCCTATGTAAATCAACGCTGTCCCAGTAATCCAACCCTGCGCGTTTTGTGTATTTTGCAGACAAAGAAAATCCTAACTTACCGACCAAATACAAACTTGCCCCGCAGCAAGCACACAATCTTGCAATATTACCCGTATTTTGAGGAATTTCAGGTTCATACAGAACTATGTTGAGTTTACTTGCCATCGTTAAATAACTTTCCGCTTTCCGCAACAACAGGAATTGCTCTGACTACACAGAATATAATCGCAATCCATGCCAGAATTTCAGCAACTACACGAATTATACCCGCACTATTTGGATTGAAATTCGGGATGTATGCAACAATCAACAATACAAACGCTGAAACTTTAGCAACAGCATAACTTATTCTCATAAATTTTGAAGCACAGATAAACTTACCCCAAGCGGTTGATTGCATTGATTTTTCACCAAACGCTGTCATACCTTTTGACAATGCAACACTTCTGATGCTGTCGGTAGTGAAGGCTCTTGCAATACAAACAATCGGGAACAAAATGTTTAACCAGCCCATAACCGCAAAAACTATCCAGTATGAAGCCTCAACAATTCTGTCACCCATAATATCGAGAACAGAACCCCATTCTGATGATTGGTTATATTTACGGGCAATATATCCGTCAACCCCGTCCATTGCAAATGCAATAATAGTCAAGACAACAGACCAAATATAAGCAGTCGTTGTATGGTTAAACAATAACCCGATTGCAGCAAAAGCAACAAAAATTCTGGTCACTGAAACTATATTTGCAGTGTTATTTTTTATATCCATTATTCTATTTTATCCTCTCTTTTACTTTTTATATCTTTTTTGACCTTGAAAGTGCAAAATCTACATTATCAAGATTTCTAACTCTGTCGCCAAGCATTATTTTTTCAGCTTCTTCCAAAATACTTACAACAATAAATCCGTTTTCACCGTCAGAGCGAGCCTTCTTGCCGGTTTCGCAACAACTGATAAAATGCTGACACTCTAATTTTAACGGTTCGATTTCAAGAACATCCGGTTGGATAACTTCACTGCTTCCAGCCTTGAAGTTATCATAAATAGTCAACTTATGATCAGGTACCGTATCATCTAAAATTGCAGTTTTCTTTGTTCCGCGAACAAGCAATTGAACGTGTTTTCTCGGAGTAATCCAACTATCTGCAATTTGCCCTATCATACCACCTTCAAACTCAATTGAAATATGAGTAATATCCATAATATCATTTTTATCAGAAGAACACCCAACCGCTGAAATAACTCTAACAGGGTCTTTACCGGTTACATAACTCATCATAGAAACATCATGCGGTGCTAAATCCCACATTACACTTCGGTCATTTTTAAAGTAGTTTATATTAAGCCTGTCGCTCTGTGCATAAACGATATCGCCTAAAACGCCTTCTTCCACAAGCATTTTCAATCTGTTTACAGCCGGATGATATAAAAGCAAGTGACCAACCATCAAAACTAAACCTTTGCTGTCAGCCAAATCTGTCAAATCTCTGGCTTCTTGCGCAACAGTTGAAATAGGTTTTTCAACATAAACGTGTTTACCTGCTTCAAGCATTGCTTTTACAAACTTGTAGTGAGTATGGCTCGGGGTAACAACGACAACTCCCATGATTTCATCACTGTTCAAAATATCATGAAAATCCTTTGTCGTTTTTACGTTAGGATACTGTTCTTTAACCTTTGCAAGATTTTCATCGTCCAAATCACAAACCATACCTAAAGCGTTCAAATTGTAGAAATTTCTGACAATATTACGCCCCCACAGACCGCAACCTAAAACTGCTATTTTCTTTTCACCCATATTTCCCTAACTTTCTTATATCAAACTAATCTATATCTTAATTATAAACACGAAAGATTAATAAGCAAATTGTTTACAATAAACATTTATAACAAATTTACAATTATCTTTGTTGTTTTTGATTTCTTACGGCTTCTTTACGCAAGTTGAACATCTGTTCATAGCGTTCATAGAACAACTTGGAATCCTCTTCAGGGAAGCATTTCACAAGTTTATCAAGAAGCGGTTTCGGTATTTCGGAAATTTTAACCATACGGTCAAGCATTTCATTAGTAACCGGAAACAGCGGTTTGTAATTTTTATAAAATATATGATTACATTCCGCTTCTGTCTGAACCGTGTGTTTTACGGTTTCAACACCTAACTTGCAGGTCAAAACGTTAGCATCAAACATTACACCGTGATACCCCTGCAATACAAGTCTTATCATCAAATCGTAATCCGCAAGAAGTTTAAATTTTTCATCAAACCCGCGAAGTTCATTCAATACGGATTTTTTGAAAATCACAGCCTGCCTTGGACAAGGAGACACCTGAAAAACGTTCAATAATGCAGGATTAAACTGGAATACAATCCCGTCAGGCTGGCAACAATACGAAGGGAAAAAGCAAAAATCCGCATTTTCTTCTTCCATAATATGCACAATATCAGAAAGAGCCGTTATATCGTGATAAAAGTCGTCACAACTTAAAAATCCGACATACTTACCTTTTGCTCGCAGCAACCCCTTATTCATTGCATCAAACTTTCCACGGTCAGGCTCTGAGAAGAAATTCAAAAAACCTGAATTTTTGTACTCTTTCAGCAGAACCTGAGTTCCGTCTTGTGAAGCATTATCTATAACGATATGCTCAACATACTCATAAGTCTGCCTGTCAAGCAAATTCACAAGCAATGTAAAATCGTCAGACTGTCCGTTTTCTACAATATTGTAAGTCGGTGTAATTATTGATACTTCAGGTTCATACATAATTTTTATCCTTTAATTTTAGTAATTTACATATAACGTACGAAGAATTTGTTCTTCGATATTTTTCTTATCCGCAGATGATGTTTTAGCATCATTTATCATTATATCAAAAGCATAGAATCTTCCGCGTTTTGATGTTATATAACCAGCAATCGCACTTGTTTCGGCAAGTGTTCCTGTCTTTGCGTAAAGATTATCCTTGAAATACAACATTCTGTTTTTCAAAGTTCCCTCAGAAGGTGTCGGCAACAAGGTCTTAAATGTTTCGAAATTCTCCTCGGAAGTTTTCCCTACAAGAAAATCCGTCATAAATTCCGCTGTCATTAAATTATTTTTAGAAACACCGCTGCCGTCTACAATTTTTATATCATCAGAATTTATATTCAATTTTTCAAAGTAAGCATCAAGCATTTGTTTTGAATTTTCAAAAGTTCCTTGAGATTTTGCATAAACAGCACCCGCCGCTTTGAATAAGGTTTCAGCAGAAAGATTATCACTGTTTTTAATAATCAAAGGCAGAATTTTATCTAAACCATGCTCGATTTCGTCAACAAGGTAAACATTTTTTTCGGGAAGTTTTGCAGATGTAATTTTTGAATAATATTCAAATCTTACATTCTTAATAACCTCTTCCAAACTCAAAATAAAATTCAACTTAGGATTTTTAATCGGAACAGTAACCGTCATTTTCTTAGAAACGTTACCGACGATATTCAAAATATTAGGAATATCTTCATTTTTAGCGACTCCGACATTTGAACCTCCATTCAAGGTTGTTTTTGTATAGTTCATAAAAGTCAGAGGATAATTTGAATGTTTTACAATAACAGCGGGACTGCCGTTAGTTGTCGGTGAAATCTCAAACCCCAAAAGGTTTTTGTTAAGATTATACGCACTGAATTTAGGCATCAAGGGATTTAATTCATCATCCCATTGCCAACCTTCGCCCCACTCGTTTTTATCAAAAACAGAGTCATCAATATATATACTTTTTGGAACAATTTTTTTATTTTTTGCGGCTTGAATAAGTTTTTCCAAATCCTGCGATTTCAATAGAGGATCACCCGATAATTTCAAATATAAATCGTTATTTACACTTTTATATAACTGAGTTTTAAACACGTAATCAGCCCCGAGAGTATCCACCGCAGCGGAAGAAGTGATAAGTTTCAAGGTTGATGCGGGGTGCATCGGAGTTGTTTCGTTCAAGGCATAAACCGTATCTCCTGTTTGAACATTTTTTATCATTACAGAAACAGCACCTTTATTAATTCCCATTTTAGTAAGAGTTTTGTCAATCGTCTCCGCATAAACCGAAGTTATTGACGCAATTAAAACCAATATAAAACAAATTATCTTTTGCATAATAATTTCACCTCGTAACTATCTTTTATATCTCTAATTGTTGGAGATTTACTTCTAAAATCATACATCAAAGCCATATTCAAAACACCCGATGCAATTCCTTCACCCTCCATAATCGAAGAAATTTCATCACCTTTATAATCAATTATTCTGGACTCGCCCAAATTATATTCTCCGTCTTTTATGTAACCCGATTGAGTTAAAGCAATCATATAACATTGATTTTCGACCGCACGGGATTTTGTCATAACTTCCCACGGTACAGGCTTTTTAGAACCCCATGCCGCACAGTTAACCAAAACATCTGCCCCCGCTTTCATATAAGCCCTGTAAATTTCTGGAAATCTTATATCATAACAAATTGTCAGCCCGAACTTAACACCGTCTAATTCAACCATAACGGGAGAAATCCCGACACTTACAAATTTATCTTCATCACATCCGTAATACGAATACAAATGATTTTTGGAGTAACTTGCAACAAGATTTCCGCCTCTGTCAAACACAGGACAAGTGTTGTAATACTTTCCGTCAATATATGTAATATAACTTCCGCCGATAATATTCACATTATATTTTTTAGCAAGCCCAGAGAGAAAATCATGCACAGACCCCTCAACAAGAGATTGTGCAGAACTTCTAAAAGCACTGCAATCCCAACCGACCGTCCAAACTTCCGGCAACACCAAAACGTCTGAATCCTCAGGCAATTCATTTTCAACAATAGAACTTACCTTATTAATATTTACTTCAACATCACCAAGAACTGACGACATTTGAAGAATAGATACTTTTATTTTTTCTTTTTCCATAACTTTAATTTTTTAGCCTCTTTGAAACGCTCAGGTGCTAATTTTTGCAAATTTAACAGTGATTGTTTAATCTCTTCCGCAACTTCTTCATCTGTTTTTCCGCCGACATAAATCGGCTCTCCGTAAGTGTTTAAAATCCAAGCAGGTCCAAACGGAGTTGTCATCTTATCCCAAGTTTTAAATCTTAAAAAAGTTAAATTATCCGAATACCAGTCAACAGGCACAATCGGAACTCCTGCTTCTCTGGCAAGAGTTATAGCACCATGCTTAACCGAATACAACGGCCCTTTAGGACCATCCACCATAATCGCAATATCTTCACCGTTTTTCAATTTAGAAATTAACTTTAATGTTCCGGAAACAGCCCCCCGCCTGCCGGAAGACCCGCGACAAGTCTGAAACCCAAGACTTCTTGCAGCATCAGAAATAATCTCACCGTCAACAGACGTACTGATTAAAATATTTACATTTTCATGATTGGGAAGTCCGTAAACACAAAACTGATTTCCATGCCACATTGCATATATGCACGGAGAAATTTCGGGATTGTTATATTCCGCGATATAAGTCAGTCTTTTCTGAATATTCATCCACGCAATAACAATAGCCGCAAATTTTGTCTTATTCTTTTTATTTATCAACCTAACCATAATATCGTAATTATACCACACAAATAGATATATAATAATAGATATTTTACAAAAAAAATGATTGACTTTAAATTTTTTTGTCATAGAATTAAAGAGAGGTCGAAAGACCGAATATTTATATCGGGATGTAGCACTCTGCCGACGAGAAAGATTAAGTATCTTTCCAAGGTGTGGGTAGCGCACCACCCGAAACGACAGTTTCAGGGTTGTGAGATACCAAGCATCCATGACAATTGAATACCGATATCGGGATGTAGCGCAGTTTGGTAGCGCACCTCGCTTGGGACGAGGGGGTCGCACGTTCAAATCGTGTCATCCCGACCATTTAAAAGGACTAACGAAAGTTAGTCTTTTTTGTTTCGCAAATTTTGACAATCTACAAAAATCGTCAATCCTGGACAAAGCGAAGAAGCCTTGCCACATTGTCCCCTCCCCTTGAGGGAAGCAGACAAACACCCTCTCACCAACATGGGTACATATAATCAAAAAGTAAGTCAGGCAAAGCCTGACTTACGATAAATACTTTAACCAATCAATTTCGATTAATGCACATTGGCTTCGCGTTTCATCTCAGCCCATTCACGCTGTGCTTCACGCAACATACCTTCTAGTGCGATTCTTTCAGATTTTGATAAATCTGTTCCCTTCAATGTATCTTCTAAAAATTTAACCTTAATTTCAGTTTGATTCATTTTGATTTCATGGTTAACTCTTTTCACAGTCGCCGTAACTTGTGGATTTGAATGGTCTTCGACCATTACAGGACGATAACATCCCGGATAATTTACATGATTAACACTCATATTTGCCTCCTTTTTGTACTATGCTTCTTTTTTATGATTAGTCATTAGAGTTGTTATTAACTTATAAAGTCCAAACGCTAATGCCACACAACCACCCGCTGCTATACCGTTATGTAAACCGGCACCTTTATAAAAGTCTTTAGTATGTTCTAAGCATTCTTTTGCGAAATTCAATTTAGATTTTACGCAATGTTCAAAAAATGCTTTACTGTTTTCAGGAATTCCATTTTCGAAGTGGAAAAACTTAGCCAGATCACTTCTGATAAGGTTTTCATCACACTTTGCTGCAGCCTTTGCTATTGCAGCCTTAGCTGTTTTATGAGCAGAATAACCAGCGAGTGTACCGACACCTGCTGATGTTACAGTGGCTACAGCGGGGAATAAGTAACTACCTTTTTTGTTTTGCTCCTGAGGACGTTGAGCCTGAGCAAATGATACTTGATTGAGACCTTCCATTAAAAATTTTTCCTTTCTGATTTTAACTTCCACCTACATAGATATAAAAACAAACAAATTTTTAAATTTGCCCACGCCACCTCATCATATCATATCATATCGGGGATTATAACAGGGTTTCAGCCTTTTTAAATTCATATTTACATTTTGTTACAAGTATCGCAATTTTTCGTTCTGAAAAGTTTTTATATATAAGTAAGGGAAAATCAAATTTTTCCGGGTTAAGAAAGGAAAAAGGAAATTATGACAGTATTAGGAAAAGTTTTTCGAGCAGGATTAAATGCGATTACTCCAAAGTATTCTCAAGCATGGGCAGATCCGGCTAACAAAGGATTTAAAAAGTTACTCAACGGAACTCAAAAAGAGTTCGGCGATTGTATCAGATTTCAATACGGGATAAAACACGTCATTGTACGTACAGGTTATGCTGACACCCTAAAACAATATCATCAACTCGCAATCTCGCCAAATTCAACAGGAAAAGAACTTGCTCAAACTTATAACAAAGTTCCAAGATGTTTGCAGCAAGCACTGACTGAATTATCAGATTTAATGAGCCATGGAGTTCTGGTTGTATAATTATGAAAGTTTTGCCGTTTATGAAAAAAGTTTTTGGGGCAATAAAACCCTCAAAAGCATCGCACAAGGTTTCAACCGAATTGGAGCAAACCGCAATAAAGTCAGAACCGATTAAAATCGCCCAAAGTGTTACACCCCAAGCAACAGAAACAAATCCTTATCTTCAATACATCTATGATATTTATGAAAAGGACGGAGTATCACGAGAGGTCGTTGACAGGGTCGTTTTAGGCGGTGAACGATTACGGTATTATCGATACGTCGACGAATCCGAGTTGCAAAAACTTCTGTCAGGTGAGCATATTACCAGTACAAGACCTTGCCACGGCGGACGTTTAACAGATGTTACCTCTAATCCGAATTACAGTAAAATTCCAACACTTGGGAAATATCGGCTGAAGTTTAAAAACCGTGACAACTTCACCCCGTACCCCCTTAATAAAGAATCATCCTCCAGAATCGTTGAACATAATCTCGGAAATGAAGAGTTCTACCTGCGTGGCGGATATTGTTTAAATGACATCGAAAAAATCGAACAAAAAATAGACACCGACACATTTAAGCAAATAGATTTTCTTGGTTAACATAATAAATTCCATAAAAAAACATCCCCGTACAATTTGTACAGAGATGTTTTGAAATTTTTATCCTAAAGTTTCGATTTGAAAAACCGATTTCCTTTATTAATTCTTTTTCAAGAAGTCAGGAACATCCAAAGTCATAGTCGGAACTTTTGGAAATCCGATATTAGCAGAACTCGAAGTTGAATTCATCGCTGATGCTGCTGTATTTTTTCCTTGGAAAAATTCTGCAGCAGATAACTGCGGAGAGTTTAGTGACGATTGGGATTTTTCTGCAAATCCTGTCGCAATTACAGTAATCTGAATTTCATTTTGGAATGCTTCATTAATCGCGGTACCGATAATTACATCAGCATCTTCATTTACAACATTGTTGATAATATTTGTAGCATCATTAATTTCATACAATGTCATATTTGAACTACCTGTAATATTAACGATAATACCTTTCGCACCATCAATAGAAGATTCAAGAAGTTGTGAATTGATAGCCATTTCAGCTGCTTTAATCGCACGACCTTCACCTTGTGCACGTCCGATACCCATCAACGCCGTACCTGAATCTTTAACAACTTTTCTAACATCGGCAAAGTCGATATTTATCATGCCGGGAATTGTGATGATGTCTGAAATACCTTGAATACCTCTGTACAGAACTTCATCTGTAACGCAGAACGCTTCTCTGATACCGATTTGACGTTCAACAACCTGTAAAAGTTTATCGTTAGGAACAACAAGAATAGCATCAACATATTTTTTCAATTTTTCGATACCTGCTTCCGCTTGAGCCATTCTCTTTTTACCTTCCCAGGTGAAAGGTTTTGTAACGAAAGCTATTGTTAATATTCCTAAGTCTTTTGCAATTTGAGCAACAACAGGAGCAGCACCTGTACCTGTTCCACCACCCATGCCTGCTGTTACAAATACCATATCAGCACCGTCAAGCGCTCTCATAATATCGTCTTTATTTTCAATTGCCGCTTTTTCGCCTGTTGACGGATCGCCGCCTGCACCCAAACCTTTTGTGGTTGCAGAACCCAATTGAATTTTATTCTGCACATTACTGTAAGTTAAAACCTGTAAATCAGTGTTCATTAACCAAAATTCAACACCGGCAAGTTTTGCTTTAATCATTCTGTTCACCGCATTGCCGCCGCCGCCGCCGACACCGACGACTTTTATTTTGGTAGGATTTATATTTGACATGTGGTTGTTGTCATAACCTGATACGATATTTTCCATTATACCTCCTATGAAATTTGTTATAATTATATTATATACAAAAAATCAAACATTACACATATTTGAACTTTTTGTAATATATGTATAATTAATTGGAGCGTATAATGCAAATTTTACGCATTGACGTCTAATTTATTCCCTTGGTGTTTGGTTTTACATGCCATAGCCTGCATCTTTATTCTCGTAGCCTGATTAGCAACCTTAAAATCCTGTCCTGAAGGATCAGACGGTGCAAGTGCTGCACGTATTACCGTATTTGCGTGATCAATAGTATTTTGCGGATTTCTCTTATCTAATACAGGCATTGCAATAGGTACATGTCCAGATACGGGAATTCCGTCAGAATTTCTTTCTATCGTTATTGCTCCCGCAAAACTTCCGCCTGCCGTTTTATGAGCCATTTCATGAGCATAAATATGATTATAATTTCTTTCAATTAAATTTCTTTTTACTGCTGCATCCATACTACACACTCCTACTATGATTGTAGCAAAGATTTCAAATTTTGTCAATTATATTCAATATAATTTGTTCAAATATTTTAATACTTTACTTGTTACGCTGGAAAAATCCTGCAAGTTCTTTGTGCGGAATGATTTTTGAAATAGGTCTGCCGTGCGGGCAAGTGTATGGCATTTTTGTTGTTCGCCATTTTTTTATAATATCTTGCATTTGCCAGATTGAAAGTTTTGTATTTGCTTTTACAGCAGCTTTACAAGAAGTTGTGATAAGGATTTTTTCTTCCAAATTATTAATATCCCCTTCAATATTTTGCAAAATATCTGCGATTATATCTTTAGGGTTCACTTTTGAAAGTAACTGCGGAACTTTTCTGAATATCAAATTTGTTTCATCAAGAATTTCTATACCGTATCCAAATCGCTCAAACTTATCAAGATTATCTTTTATCAGTTCAATTTCACTTGCAGAAAGCGAAACAATATCAGAAATAAACAAAAGTTGCGAAACAATATCTTTTTCGGAACTAAGTTTTTCGTATATGTATCTTTCTTCTGCAATATGCTGATCGACGATTTCAAGCCCTTCATCCGTGTCAATTAAAATATAAGTATCGTGATACTGACCGATTATATTTTCCTGAAAAGCAGGTTCTTTATCTTGTTGTACCGTAAAAATCTGTTTTTGATGAACCTCGGGTTCTGATTTATTCGGACTGTACTCAAACATTTTCATTTTATCGACAGGAACATATATGGTATCGTTTTCCTTATCAATATAAACCTCATTTTCAGGCGGGTTCGGCTGTTTGAATTCAAAAACCGAAGCCTGTGTTTCGTTTGAAGTTTCCGAAGAGTGGTAATTTTCAAAGTTTACAGACTGTGATTTTTCTTTGTAATTTGCAAGACCTGCCTCTATTGAAGAATAGATAAAATTAAAAATCTGGTTTGGATTTTTATACCGAACTTCCTTTTTTGTCGGATGAACATTAACATCGACGTCGTGCGGCGGAATTTCCAAATTCAACACGATAAACGGATATTTATTTCCTGCCGTTAAGTGTTTATACACCATATCAATCGCCTTTTGAAATACAGGACATTTAACGGTTCTTGAATTGATATACAGGTGATAATTTTTCTTACTTGCACGGGTATAATCAGGCGTACTCACAAATCCGTAAATTTTCAGACCAGAAAGTTTATCGGTTTTCAGAACTTCTTTTAAGTTGTTTGTAACATCAGATGAAAAGACTTCTTTAATACACTGGGTAAGATTTCCATGTCCTGTCGTTTTTAGAACGGTTTTACCGAACTTTTTCAATTCAAAAGAAATGTCAGGGTGAGAAAGTGCAATAGATTGAACGATTTCTTGAATATAAGAAAACTCGGTATTTTGATTTTTCAGGAACTTCAACCTGACAGGCACATTATAGAATAAATCTTTAATATCCATAATCGTTCCTACAGCACAACCCGTTTCGACCTGCGAAACCTCAGAGTTTTCACATTTAACTTTTGTACCTGTGTCAAAATCTTTTGTTCTTGTCGTACAGGTAAGTTTAGCGATTGAAATTATACTGGCAAGTGCTTCCCCGCGAAAACCGAGAGTTTTAATATCAAACAAATCCTCATCTTCTTTGAGTTTGCTTGTTGCGTGTTTTGAAAATGCGAGCATAATATCATCAGGATGAATCCCGCAGCCGTTATCCGCAATACGTATATCACGGCACTCGTTGTTAATTTCAATACTAATCTTTGTAGCCCCTGCATCAACGGAATTTTCCGTCAACTCTTTCACAACGGATGCAGGTCGTTCAATAACTTCACCTGCCGCAATTTGATTTATTAAATGTTTTGATAACTGCTTAATTCGTCCCATAATTCATCCCAATCTCAACCTAATCTCAATCTACATCAAACACAAAATCATCTAAATGTTTGATTACAAATTTGAAACATTTTTATAACATAGAGTTGTATAACAGACTTTAAAAACAGATAAATACTGGTTTGCGGAGGAAATTTTGGCTAGAAAAGTTTTATCAAATTTGAAATTAAAACCGGAAAAGCGTACAGACTTACAAGTTGTAAAACAGCCGGAGATAAAAACAACCAAATATAGTGATATTAATCTGAAGAAATGGAAAGATTACGCACATATTTTAACGGGAACACTCTGGCAATTCCCGTCAAGATTGAAACAGCACGGACATTCTAACGAATATCACGGAAATTATATCCCGCAAATTGCTCAACAAATGTACGAAAGATACACTAAAAAAGGTGATGTCGTACTTGACATGTTTTTCGGCTCGGGAACTTCCGGCATCGAAGCAATCAATATGGACAGACGCTGTATCGGTGTTGAGTTAAAGCCAGAACTTGCTGAAAGCGTTTCAGAAAAATTCACCCCGAAACAACTCGTCACAGATGTGAATATAATTTGTGCGGATTCAGCATCAGAACTTGCCGTAGATAAGATTAAGGGCAGATTGGAAATTATGGGCGAAGAAAAAGCACAATTTTTAATGCTTCATCCGCCTTATGATGATATTATCAAGTTTTCCGACAAGAAAGAAGATTTATCAAACTGTGCAACAACAGAAGAATTTTACGACTTATTTGAAAAAGTTGCCCAAAACGGTTACGACTTACTTGAAAAAGGCAGATTTGCGGCACTGATTATCGGTGACAGTTATAAAAACTCGGAAGTTCAACCGCTCGGGTTTGAATGTATGGACAGAATGCGTAAAATCGGATTTAAACTAAAATCCACCATTGTCAAAGATATTCAAGGCAACGAAAGAGGAAAAGGCAGAACCGCAAACCTTTGGAGATATCGTGCACTGGCAGGCGGTTTCAGCATCTTCACTCATGAATACATTTTTGTATTCCAAAAAGTGTAAATATAAGTATAAATTTCATCCAAAAACTTGCGGATTAGTTCAGAACGCTTTTTATAGCGGAAATCATACCTGAACAATCCGCAATATTTTTCCCAGCAATATCAAAAGCAGTGCCATGCCCGGGAGAAGTTCTGATTATATCAAGCCCGATTGTCGTGTTTACTGTATTCATGCCGGCAACGGTTTTAATCGGAATAAGCCCTTGGTCGTGGTAATTTGCGATATAGCAGTCGTAATCGTCTTTTGTGCCGTTAAAATAATGGTTCGCCGCACCTACAAACAAAGTATCGGCTGGCAGCGGATTTGTAATCTCAATTCCTTCGTTTCTCAATTCTTCAACTGCAGGAATCAGGATTTCAAACTCTTCTTTTCCTAAAATTCCGTGTTCACCGGCATGCGGGTTAAATCCGCACAGTGCCAATTTCGGATTTCTTATTCCGAATTGAGTTTCAAAAACCTGTACGAGATTTTTAACCTTGGTTTTTACAATATCTTTTGTCAGGTGAATATCTTTTAATGCACAGTGTCTTGTTAATAACAGCACTCTGAAATTTCCCGCAACAAAAAGCATTTCTGCCTGCTGGTTTTGTTTTGCAAGATAATGTTCCAAAACCTCTGTCTGACCGTTATAAAAATGTCCTGCAAGGTGCATCGCTTCTTTTGCGGTCGGGGCTGTCACGATTGCCTTCGGACGAATTTCGCAGACCTTTTCTAACGCTCTAAACGAAAACTCGCCGGCTTCTTTGGTGACTTTGCCTGAAATTATATCAGCCTTGTTGTAAGGGATTTCGAGAATTTCGTAATCGTCCTCCAGTTTTCCGTAAAAATTCAAAACTTCTTTATTAGAAATTATGACAATTTTATTTCTTTCGGGTTTAAGCCTGTTCAGTGCTTTAATAGTAACTTCTGCACCAATTCCGTTCGGGTCGCCCGTTGTAATCGCAATTTTATTCATAAACTTTACTCTTCGTGTTTTTTAAAGTAGTTCAAAATTTCAATAAGAGTATTCACCCCGCCGAGGTTTCCTGATTTAGTAACCAGCCACTGATCGGAAGTCGCGTTTTTACTAAGTGCAATCGCAGGTAAAACTTCATCAATCAACTTCAATTGATTAGCGTTTATCGCATTACAGCATTTGTAAGATGTTTCACCGCCAAGAGTGATTAGAATTGCTTTTGTCCTATTCAAAACCCGTTTTGTTAAGGTTGCCAGAAAATCGGTTATCTTAGCCGCCAAACCTGATTTTGACAAATCCGCTTTCATTGAATCTTCTGAAAATCCGTCAAAATTATTAAGCAATTTTGAAGTGTGAACGAGTACGACATTTGAGTTAACCAAATTTGAAACAATTCTGTCTACCAACTCATCTTGAACACCTTCAAGAATAGTATCCATACTTAATTCTATAACAAGCGTATTTTCTTCAAATTCCTCAGATTGTTCGTATTTTTCAATCTGGCTCATAGTAATTTGTGTAGCACTGCCTGAAACGATAAGTTTTGGCAGCTTAGGCAATTTTACAGGCAGAACCTCAGAAAACTCATCTTTCGGAATCCATTCATTACTCAAAACATTACCCGCTGCGGCATTTCCGACAGGTAGGATTTTGTAATTGGATTTTTGCATAGCAAGAACAATCTGCTCCAAATCCGTAATCGAAACAGCATCGGCAACAATGATTTTAACTCCGTTTTCAATAAGTTTATTGAGTGATTGCAAAATAGGACCCGCACCATCCAGTACGGTTTTTAAATCAATCGACCCGACAAGTTCTTTCAAATTGTCACCCAACTGAGACTGTAAAAGTGTCGGCAGATGAGATTCAAATATCGGAGAGTGCGGATCTCTTGCCATTTCTGTTCTTTCAATCGGAACACCTTTCAGCAAATGATATCCGCCTACGGTAATTCTGTTTTCTTGAGGAAATGCAGGCATAATTAAAGCCGCATCCCAATTTAAGACTTCAAGCATTGACATCACTTCAACCGAAATATTACCGCGAATTGTCGAGTCGATTTTTTTGTAGAAATAATCAGGATTAACCTTTTCTACAAGATATTGCGTTGCTAGTTTAACTTTTTCAAACGCAAATTCAGGTGTAATATTACGGGATTCGGTCGCAATCGCCCAAACTTGCGGGGCATCTGATTTTGCAGGTTCAACCTCGGTATTCAAAAGAATATGTGTATCGGCATTATTCAGCATAAATTGAAGTGCCGTATCATTTGCACCCGTAAGATCGTCCGCAATAATACCTATTGTATTGGAATTAATTATCATAATACTGCTTCTTCAACGTCTCTTTTTGAACCGAGTAATCTGATTGTATTTGCTCGAACGTAGAAAGATTCTCTTTCGTTATTAGTTGTTTTATCAGTCCATCTGTTATTTGCAATAGCACCGTCAATCGCAACTAATCTTCCTTTTTTTACGTATTCAGCAGCAAACTCTGCCTGCTTATCCCAAACATCAATGTTAAACCAATCGGTTACTTCTGATTTTGTTTTAGAATCCCATCTGTTAACAGCAACAGAAAAACTTGCTTTCATTTTACCTGAATCAAAGGCTCTGAAACCTTCCGAAGCATCTCTGCCTACTCTGCCTACAACAACTACTGTATTCATTTATTTACCTCTTTCAATGATATTAAATACTATACAAAATTTATCCTTTAGTCAAAATTAATACATTTTAACAAGACTTCTGACTTTAGCAAGAACTTCGCCGGCTCTTTCTCTAGCCTTTTCAGAACCGCATCTGATAATTTCTTCAACCTCGCCAAGATGTTCTTCATAATACCTGCGGCGTTCTCTGATTGGTGCGAATTTAGCATTAATTTTTTCAGCTAACTGACGTTTACATTGAGCACAGCCTCTCAAACCTTTTTCGCATTCGCATCTAACGGTTTGAACCTCGTCTTCCTCGCCGAAGATTTGCCAGTATTTGAAGGCAACTTCACACTCATCAGGGTGTCCCAAATCATCCTTGCGAAGTCTTGAACGGTCTGTAATCGCAGTCATAACCTTTTTAGCCGTAACTTCTGCGGTATCGGAAATTTTTATGTCATTGTTAAATGATTTGCCCATTTTGTTTCCGTCAAGTCCGCAAATCAAAGAACAATTATTCAACAACGGTTTAGATTCTTTGAAGAATTCTTCTCCGTAAAGGTTATTAAATCTTCTTGCAATATCGCGTGTAATTTCAATATGTGCAACCTGATCAATTCCGACAGGTATATAATCGGCATTAAACATCATAATATCGGCACTCATCAAAACAGGATACCCCATTAAGCCATAGTTGATTTGAGAGCCTTGTCCTTCTTTAGTTTTAAGGATTTTCGCCATATCTTTAAGGCACGGGTCACGTTCAACCCAGTTCTGCGGAGTTATCATGCCAAGATATATGTTGAGTTCCGCAATTTCAGGAACAAGTGATTGAACATATATGGTTGATTTTTCAGGGTCAAGCCCGCAAGCAAGCCAGTCAATTATAACATCGAGAGTATTCTGCCTTAAATCTTCCGTTTTGTCATATTTTGTCGTAAGAGCATGCCAGTCGGCAGCAAAGAAATAACAATCGTAATCATTTTGAAGTTTAACCCAGTTTTGTATAACTCCAAGATAATGACCTAAGTGCAATCTTCCTGTTGGGCGCATACCCGATACTATAATCTGCTTCATTACAAAATCCTTTCTACATATCGGATATTATATTACAAACACAAATTTATAACGGATAAAATTTGTAAAGAAATAAAAAGAAAGAATTACCACGGAGTTTTGCAGCGTTAGCAAGCTCTGAGTAGGTTTTCTGTAATTTTGATACCGTTATTTTTTTGAATATTGTTATAAAGCGACGGAATAGTCATAGCCGCAACAACACCAATTATACCGAGCGTGATTAAAATCTCCGCCAAAGTAAAAGTTTCTGAACTTGCTGAAATTTTAGATATTTTGGAGTATGATATTTACATTCATAAAAGAGGCTAGGGGTAAATATTAGGGGTAAATATTAGGTAATGATTGAATCTAAACTGACAACGATA
>CAMAGQ010000017.1 GCA_945833895.1 uncultured bacterium | reverse complement strand
CCTCAGCCATACGGCACGCAGTCTCACTCGGCTCACAAGTTCGCCGGTTCGGCTAATGCCCCAAGGTGAGAGGGTAAAGTGACGCTGTACCATCCCTTTCTGAGGGAGTAAATTCAAGACAGGGGTAGGGATGGGGTGGTGCTTATTAATTTAACAAAACTTTCCTAATTCAGACTACGCAAAAAGTCTAATGTACACAAACCATTCGGATATAGTAATTCTGATTAAAAAATATAAAATAAATAATGTAGTCGATAGATTTAACCAAGTAAAGAAACATAGGAGATTTTATGAAAAGATTAGTAACAACATTAGGCGTACTTGCAATTTTGGCAATTCCGACACAAGGTTTTGCGTGGACTTATGAAGGGATAAACAGTTTAAACCCGTTCACAGGTTTTAGGCAATGCAACAAGTGCCAAAAAGTTGAAAAAACTTGCAAGTGCAAATGCAAAAAACCTAAACTCACAAAATGCG
Source organism: uncultured bacterium (assembly GCA_945833895.1). Classification (GTDB taxonomy): domain Bacteria; phylum Cyanobacteriota; class Vampirovibrionia; order Gastranaerophilales; family Gastranaerophilaceae; genus Zag111. The sequence continues at coordinate 18,879 of CAMAGQ010000017.1, read as the reverse complement.
AAAAATTAAACGGAGTAAAAGTTCAACGTGGCGAAGTTTGCGGATGTGCTGCACCTATTCAATATGAAAATCCTTGTCCTACATGTAGAAAAGCATTCTAACTTATGCCTTTTTACTTCCTGAAAAATGTCGGTTTATCGCCGACATTTTTTATTAGTATTCAATTGATTTTAATGTTTTGAAAATTTTATCGGTAATTTCTTGAATATATTCCTGACTGACAAGTCCATTAATAACAGCATCGGCGATTTGGTAAGTCGGTCTAATATATTGCTGAGCGGTACGGTTTACATCTGCAAACTGCAAATCAGCCGCTTTTCCTGTTTTACCACGTCCTGCAGCACGTTTATACCAACGTTCCTTGATAACCTCAAGCGGTGTATAAACGTAAACTTTGACGTCCATAATATCTCTGACACCTTCATTCAAAACGTACAAACCTTCTGTCAGGATAACCTTTGCAGGTTTCTTTTCATCTCCGTCAGGATGAGATTCACAGGTTACAAAGTCATAACGTGGAGAACGTACAGTCAACCCTTCTTTTAGCCCGACAAGGTGGCTTTTCATCAAGTCTAAGTCAATAACATCAGGGGTATCAAAACTGAAACCTGTTTTAAACAGTGCTTCGTAACTGCCTGCCTCACGAAGTTCTTTAGAGGTATCCTTGTAGTAATCATCACATCTGATTACCGTATAAATTCCTTCTGTTCTATCCTTTACGCAAGCCTTGATAGTGTTATCGACAAAAACCGTTTTCCCAGAGGCACTTTCACCGGTAATTCCAATAAGAAAAGTTCGTTTTTTCTCCTGAACAACTTTTCTTGCAATATTCATTATTAAATTATCGGAAATCTTTAAAAATAACGGTTGTTCCTGCTTGCTATCCTCTTCTAATATTAACTTCAAACTGTCCACAATGTTAGAGATAATTTCCATATCCCTGCGGCTTGAATAATAATCATAACCCGTTAAATCATAGTCCTTTAACATTCAAACTTCCTTTTTTTAACATGATACCATTCTACTTTAAAATAGTTTAAACCTCTACTAAAAATGAAATTTTGTAACAAAAAATTTATCATTATTAAAGTTTTGATAAAAAACAGCCGTAAACAATATTGTTAAGATATTAAGGAGTAATAATTTATGTATCAAGATGAAATTTTCGAAAAAGCATTAAATGAAGCACGTGAAGAAAATTACAAAGAATTGCAAAAAGAAGTTAAAACTATAGAAAATCTTATCGAAAGAATGCTTACTCAGTTTTTAGAATGCAGTACAGCAATTTCTGAACGTGACTTTAATGTTTGCGGAATTTAATACATAAAAAAGGAGCCGAATATTCGGCTCCTTTTTCAGTTTTGGAAATTTTCAAATTATGCACTAAATTTGAATTGTCCGTTTTTATAATACAAATTATCATTTTGATTTGAAGCGACTTGCTGATTATAGTTTGTTCCCAAATTGAACGGATTGGATACATTGTTTGTATTTTGATATTGTTGCGTATTCAATTCTGATAACAACAGGTTGTAGTACATATCCGTAGCGTATGGATTTGAGTAAATTGACGGATTATACAAACCTGCTTGCGGAGTTGTGTAGCCTAAATTCTGATAAGGCAATACAAACGGTTCTAAGTAATCAGTATTTGTTGTATTTGTCACAGGTGTTGTTACACTTACTGTCGGAGTTGTTGCGGTTGGCTCTGTAACAGGAGTTGTGCCGTTGCCTGCATTTTTTATATTGTTAACAAGAACTTTTATATCATTTACAGAGTAACCTGCGGCTTGCAATGCTGCAATATCTTCCTCGGTAAAGCCTAATCCTTTTAATTCCTCAACCTCTTGCATTGTGTAAGAAATAGGAGGAACTTGAGTGTTCGGATCTTGTACGACAGGCTGTGTCGGATCTTGTACGACAGGCTGTGTCGGCTCTTGTACGACAGGCTGTGTCGGCTCTTGTACAACTGGTTGAACTGGCTGTTCTACCACAGGTTGAGTCGGTTGCTCTACAACAGGTTGAGCAGGTTGTTGTTCGACAGGTTGTTCTTCTTGTGCTTTTTCAGCATTTTTAACTTCGTCATAAATCTGGTCGAATGTATAACCTTGTTCTTTTAATGCTTTCAATGTATTTTCATCAATACCTTGTTCTGCAAGATATTCTTTTTTATCTGAATATGAATCGCCTGTAAGTTTACCAACAAGCCATTCACCTGCAGCGAATCCGGCAATACCGCCGATAGGACCGCCGCAGAATGTACCTACCATAGCACCTGCAGCACCACCTGCAAGACGAGCAACTGCTTTACCCGTTTCTTTCAATGCGGTTCCTATGCCTTCTTCTTTTGCGGCACTCCAGATGTTTGGAATTTCAAACGCTACACAAAGAGCAGAACCAATTAATGGCATTTTCTTAGCAACGCCTTTGAAAATACCTTTTAAGCCACCCATAAATTTGCTTGTACCTTTAATTTTAGCGGCTCTAACGCCAACTTTTCGCCCGTTATTAATTGCAGAAGGAATAGATTTTATACCGTTATATAAACGTTTGAAGAAATTACCCCCTTTTGCTGATGCTTTTTCTGAATCCTTAACGACTGCTTTTAATCCGCCTTTCAATTTAGTAAAGAATCCGCCTTTTGTTGCCTTCATTGCTCTTGCTCCGACATCACTTCCTGTACCGAAAATGAAATCAGGAGCCGCTTTTACGACTCTTTTTGCTTTACTAAAAATACTTCCTGCATTGGAAGATACTGCCTTTGTCGCAGATGAAACTGTTTTAGGTTTTACTGCTTTTACGACAGACTTTGCGACTTTCGCGACTGCTGAAAAAATCCCCATTTTTTCCCCTTTCACATTTTGTTTAAAATATCCCGTACATTATATATAAAAATTTTGCCGCTCAAAAATTGACTTTTCGTTAAGATATATTACAAAAAAGGACTCTTCTTTTTGAAGAATCCTTTTTATTTTTATAGGTTAATGGGTTATTTTAGCCAAGAGTATTGAATTTCAGACCCTGCATCATTATGTCATTTGCATAAGGATTAGACATATTGCTGTTGTAATAGTTACCGTTCATCATATCGTAGGGGTTATGATATGGAATGAAAGGATTTATTACAAACGGGTCGTTCATTTGCGGATTAACGGCAACCTGATTTGGATTTTGAATCGGCTGACCACCTAACTGAGAAGGATCGATTCCCATAGTTTGAAGTGTTTCTAACGCTTCTTGTTGTTTTTGAGCAAGTTCTTCTTGTTGTTCAGTGTAAGATTTACCTACAACCTTGCTTGCAAGCCATTCACCTGCAACCCAACCGACAAGACTGCCGATACCCGGACAAATTGCTGAACCAACAGCAGAACCTAATGCACCGCCTGCCAATCTGCCGCCTGCTTTTACAACTTCCGCAGCACCCTGTCCAATGCCTTCTTCTTTAGTTGCTTTGAATACATTCGGTAATTCAAAAGCGATTAACATTAAATTACCAAGTAACGGCATCTTTTTGCCTACACCTTTAAAGAAACCTTTAACACCGCCAAGGATAGAACTTGTACCTTTTATTTGTGCCGCTCTTACTCCTGCCTTTGTTGTTGTAGCAATTGTTGAAGGTAATGACTTCAAAGAACCGATTGCTCGTTGGAAAAGACTGCCTTTTGCAATAGCATTTGCAGCAACTGAACCTTCTAATGCCTTACCGCCGCCTTTAATACCTTCAATTACTGATTTCACCCAAGATTTATCTGATTTTACAGCCTGTCTTGCAATTTTTCCTGCGTTTGAAACAAAAACGTCAGCACCTTTTCCGAAAATTACTTCCGGTGCAACTTTTACTGCTCTTGTTCCATAATTGATTGCCTTTGCTCCATAATTAATAATCTTAGAGCCGATACTTGTGACTAAACCCATACAACTACCACCTTTACCTATATAAAATTTTTACCTACACTTACATAAACAAATTTTTTTCATGAAATTTGCGTGTAGTGAACAAAAATTTTACAAAACTTAAAATATTTTTTTGAGGGCTTTAGCCAAACTGCCAAATCCAAACCCTCTCCTCAACCCTCTCCAATTGGGAGAGGGGGCATAAAAATCACTTTGCCCTTCAACAACGAGAAAGAAATAAGACATATTCCATTCCCTACCCAACATTACCCTCCCACTCTGGGAGAGGGGGCAATTAGCCACCCTAACCATCACTTAGAAAAGGAGGGAAAAAGTATTTACCCCCAAATGAACAATTAGGAAAAACAATCGTTTTATAGACATAAGGAAAAAGAAATGGAGGTGCATTATGAAAAAGATATTTACAACTGTATTATGTTTAGGTTTTTTAGCAACACCATGTATGGCTTGCCCAAGACACGATTATTACAGAAACTATCCGCCAAAACACCATCAACCGCAAAGAGTTGAAAAACATTACTATCACAACAACTACTACTATAACAACCACAGATACAGCCGTTCAACAAAGGTTCTGGCAACTGTCGCTGGCGTTGCAGGTGTTGCCGCTCTGATTACGGCTATCGCTGATTAACTAAACTCTTCCTTAATCAAAACAAACCGAATATTACCCCGTACAAAAGTAACCGCACAGGTTACTTTTTATTTTTCAAAATTATTTGTAACAAAAACTTAACATTAGCCTCAAAAAATTAAAGTTTTCAAAAACACTTGCCGATATTAAAAATGTAAGAAATAAGAAATTAAAAAATCATAATTTTCCTCCTTTTTCCCCTACTACTAAAATAACTACCTATAATTCGGAACCATCCAAGGTTCCTTTTTTATTGCAAAAAAGGCGATACGGGAATTCCCACATCGCCTTTCAGGGTTGAAATATAATTTCTATAAATTAGTATGCTCCTGTAGCAGCACCGCTGATAGCGGCTGCAAAAATGCCGATTATCACAACGCCATAAAGTAACATAAACAAAATAGCCAAAACCATAAGAGCAATATAAACGTAGCCAAGCCAGTTTACACGTTCGTATAATTCGCTGCCGTCAGCATGTCTGAATTTGCCCAACGCAATTGAAAAACCGTCAACCAAAGCCCAAATTGCTGAAATTGGAGCAGTAATACCCAATAATGTTAATGCAACCATTACCCAACCTGTAGTTGCGTTACCTGTATAAAAACGGTGTCCGCCGTACAAACCTAATGCCCAACATAGCATCATGGTTGCAACCCAGTTCTTTCCTTTTAATTGTTCTAATTCCATTTGAATTTTCTCCTTTCTTTTTTACTTTATTATTAAATATGCGGTTTATGATAAAACAGAAGACCTATAACAAATATAAAACTAAATGCTACGAATATAAGAACCATTAATCCGCATCCTGAATTAACATCTTCTAACTCATTACCATCTGCATCTTGATATTTATTCAATGCAATTGCAATTAAATCAACAAATGCCCATAACGGACCAAGACCTGTAAATATCGTCAACAACAATTGAGCAATGCCTATTCCAACATAACCTGTGTAAAACCTGTGGATACCAATATCGCCGAGAAAAAAAGCAAGCAGCAAAGTCGTAATATATGAATGTTTCCCTTCTTGTTCTGGCTGCGGTTTATAGTCGAAATCCATGCTCATTAAATTTTTCTCCAGTTAAATAAAACCCACAGTCATTGTACTATTGACCGTGGGTTTTTCAATCGTCTGTTTAATGTATTAAACTACTTGCCTGTTGAGCCGAAACCGCCCGCACCTCTTACTGTTTCTGTTAATTCGGTTACAACTTCGATTTTTGCCTGTTCAACCTTAGCAATTACCATTTGCGCAATTCTTTCTTGCGGTTGAATTGTATATGCTTCATTAGAAACATTCACAACAGCCACGCAGACTTCTCCTCTGTAATCCTCATCAATCGTACCAACGCAGTTAATCAAGGTAATTCCGTGCTTGATAGACATGCCTGAACGAGGTCTGATTTGTGCTTCGTAACCATGTTCAAGTTCAATTTTCAAACCTGTCGGAATTAAGGTTCTTTCTAACGGTTTTAGTTCAATCGGTTCTTCAATCGCCGCACACAAATCCATGCCTGCTGCACCTTCTGTTTTATATTCAGGTAAAACCTTGTTATGTGCCAATCTTTCAATTTTTAGTACTGTCATTGCTCTTTCCTTTCATACAAATAGTCCTCATGTTCTATACTAAAACATGAGAACTGTTTTGTAAACTTATTAAGTTTTTATTAGAAAAACAACTTAGAAAAATGTCCATTGATTACGGAATCATCAAAAGAGTTTACAAAAGTATCGCCACTTGTGACTTTACCTTTCACTACACCCAATTTGTATTGAAAATACTTATTGAAATCATCTACACTTGACATTTTTAGATTTGATGAATCAGCTTTGAGCGGATGAGCTTTGTGATATTTTGCCCAATCGTTCATCGTTTTCCCGAAAAACCCTTTGTCAAAAGGATTTAAACTATTGATTTTTATTGACATAACTTTTTCTCCTTTACTTCTATATATTTTATAAACCCCCTAAAAAAAATTTTTGCGGGTAATTCTATAAAATTTTTATGCCTTTACAATAGAAGATTTCAATTCTGTTTCGACCTGAGTTAGAATTTCATCAAGTTTTGACGCATCTTTGATGCCGCCTTGAGCGAAGTTTGGTCTGCCACCGCCGTTTGCTCCTGTTGCTCTTGAAATTTCGCCGACGATTTTACCTGCATTCACGCCGTTTTTAACAAAATTATCAGAAACTTTCACTGCTACTGAAGTTTCACCGGCAAGAACAATTATGCTGTTACCCAATTTATTTGACAGAAATTCTAAACCAATTTTCATTGCAACAGGTTTTAGGTCAATAACTTTGGTTATGAACAACTTGCCACCTTCAATATCTTCAGCCTTTGACAAGAATGTTGCAAACTTGTGTCTTGCGTTTTCTTCCTGCAATTTTTCAACCTGCTTTTGAAGTTCTTTGTTTTCTTCCTGTAGTTTTTCAACTCTGTCAGAAACCTCATAGTAGTGAGATTTAAACTTAGAAGACAACTTATCGATTTCGGCAGATTTTGCGTTCAGGTAATCAATTGCGGATTTTGAAACAACGACTTCAATACGTCTTGTACCTGCCGCAATCGCACTTTCTGAAACGATTTTAACTAATCTTAAATCTTTCAATTGTCTTGCGTGCGTACCTGCACAAAATTCTTTTGAAATACATCCGTTTTCGTTTTCAATCGAAACAACTCTGACTTCATCGCCGTATTTTTCACCAAAAAGTGCCGTTGCTCCTGTCAATTCGGCTTCTTTTATACCCATAACTTTGGTATTTACGGTATAATTTTCACCAATCCATTGGTTCATTAAGTTTTCGGTCTTTTTGATTTCGTCTGATGTCATTGCTCTTGAGAACGTAAAGTCAAATCTCATGCGGTTTTCTTCAACAAAAGAACCTGCCTGTTTAACTTCATCTCCGACAACTTTAATTAACGCAGCCTGCAAAAGGTGGGCTGAGGTGTGATGAAGTCTGATTTCTTCACGTTTTGCAACGTCAATTTTTGCACTGACAACATCGCCAATTTCAACTTCGCCGTTCAAAACTTCGCATCTGTGGATGTACAAATCGTTAACCTTGAAAGTTGTCAAAACTTCGGCTTTCAATTTTGCACTTTCTATAATACCGCTATCGCCAATCTGTCCGCCGCATTCAGCGTAGAACGGAGTTTTGTCAAGAACGATATCAGTGTAACCTTCGCCCTCAATTTGAGCAAGAATTTTTGCATCTGATGTTTCGTTTTCAGTGTAGCCGAGGAATTCGGTCGAACCGACTTCTTTTTCAATCCTGGCGTACTTCATATCGCCTGTAACACTGATTTTCGCAGTTGCGGCTTTCGCTCTTTCTTTTTGCTCTTGCATTGCCGCTTTGAAACCTGCCTCATCAACGTTTAATCCGCTTTCTTGAGCAATTTCTTTTGTCAATTCAAACGGAAAACCGAATGTATCGTACAATTTGAAAGCACTTTCGCCGTCAATGTCTTTTTTGTTTGCGATAAATTCATCCAAAAGTTTGTAACCTCTATCAAGAGTTTTTGCAAATCTTTCTTCTTCTTTTTTGATTGTATCAATGATTTTTTGTTTATTCTTAACTAAATCAGGATACGCTTCGCCGTAATATTGAACGATTACATCAACCAATTTATACAAGAACGGCAAGTCCATACCCAAGATTTTTCCGTGACGTAACGCACGACGTAAAATCATACGCAAAACGTAACTTCTGCCTTCATTTCCCGGGATTACACCGTCAGAAATAAGGAAAGAAACGCATCTTGCGTGGTCTGTGATAATTCTTAGCGAAATGTCGGTCTTTTCTGATTTTTTGTAAGGAACACCGCACATTTCGGAAACTTTATCCATAATCGGTTTTAATAAATCGGTTTCAAATGTTGAGGCAACACCCTGACAAACCATTGTAATACGTTCCAAGCCCATGCCTGTATCAACGTTTTTCTTACCCAAAGGTGATTGGTTGCCTTCTTCATCTTGATAAAGTTCGGTAAATACAAGATTCCAAATTTCAACCCATCTGTCACATTCGCAGGTATCAATACCGCAATTCGGGTCATCACATTTGTACTGTTCGCCTAAATCGTAGTGAATTTCGGAACAAGGACCGCAAGAACCTGATGCCCCCGGAGGTCCCCAGAAGTTGTCTTTTTTACCTTTACGTTTAATTCTTTCGGCAGGAACTCCGACACTTCTCCAGATTTCGTAAGCCTCATCATCAGTTTCAAAAATCGTAATCCACAATCTGTCTTTATCCAATTTCAAAACTTCTGTTACAAACTCCCATGCCCAAGGAATAATTTCTCTTTTGTAATAATCGCCAAAAGAGAAATTTCCTAACATTTCAAAAAATGTATGGTGGCGAGGAGTTCTTCCGACGTTTTCGATATCTGAATCTTTACCGCCCGCTCTTGCACACTTCTGACAAGATGTTGCTCTTGCAGGGTCGTACGGACAATCTTGAATACCCAAAAATATCGGCAAGAATTGAAGCATTCCCGCTGTTGTCAATAATACCGTCGGATTGTCAGGTACTAAACTTGAACTTTCTACAACCGTGTGTGAACGTTTATTTTTAAAATAATCTAAATATAATTTTCTAATTTCATTTCCTGTTAACATAAATTTAATTCCCTCTATTAACTGTATCTGCTACTTGAAATTATACAATAAACATAGTTATAATTACAAAATACAAACCTTTGTATATTTATGTTATAATACCCACAGGAGAATATAAAATATGACACTACGTAACGAAAGAGTTAGAAAAGAATTAATGCGTGATATTTCTGAAATCTTGAGAAAAGAAATCAGAGGTCTTGAAGGCGTTGTTTCTATTGTTGATGTAGAAGTAGCACACGATAATTCATTTGCAAAAGTAATTTACAGCGTATTAGGTTCAGAAGAACAAATCGCAAAATCAAAAGAAGTTATCGAAAAAAGTACACCGAATATCCGTTACCACGTCGGAAAAATGCTTAGATTAAGATTAACTCCTGAATTGAGATTTGTATATTCAAACGGACTTGAAGAAGGTGCCAGAGTAACTGAATTAATCAACAAAATTTCCCGCGGGGAGATATAATAATTGTTCGGATTTATGAATATCGATAAGCCTAAAGGAATGACTTCGCACGATGTTGTTTCAAGGCTGCGTAAAATAACAAAAATTAAACAAATCGGACATACAGGCACGCTTGACCCTTTCGCAACAGGCGTTTTACCTGTCTGTATCGGCAAAGCCACCCGACTCATTGAATATCTGCAAGATGACAAAGAATATATTGCAGAAGTTCAATTTGGCAAAAATACAGACACTTACGATTTAGACGGACAAGTTACGGATGTTTTTGATGTTAAAATTTCAGAGGAAGATTTAGTTAATGTTCTTCCAAAATTTAGAGGCGAAATCTCTCAACTGCCTCCGATTTATTCTGCAATAAAAGTCAACGGGAAGAAGTTATACGATTACGCACGAAAAGGCGAAGAGGTCGAAATTCAACCGCGAAAAGTTACTATTACCAAACTTGAACTGTTGAGTTTTGACAAAGAAAACCAGCTTGCTCAAATTGTTGTCGGATGTTCGAAAGGTACTTATATCCGCTCACTTGCCTATGATATAGGGAAAGAGTTAAACTGCGGGGCGTATCTATCCGCACTAAAAAGAACAAAAGCAGGAAAATTCGTTATCGAAAATTCTATTTCACTTGAAAACCTAAAAGAACAATCCGACGTTTTGAAAAACTTAATCAACCCGATTGATGTTTTAGACCTGCCGACAAGAGAATTAACGAAAGAAGAATACGAGCGAGTTTCGCACGGAATGAGCATTTCCAACAATTCTTCAGACAAAAATTTGCATGTTGTAATTTTAATTTATAGTGGTAAAATATATGCAGTAGGTGAAGTAGAGGAAAATAAAGTTATAGTAAGGAAAGTGTTTACTCAAGTATGAAAAAGACATTGTTATTTCTTTGTATTGTTTTTCTTTCTTCAGGTTCAATGGCATTTGCATCCTGTGATTATGAATGCAAAACTCCTTACGATATGAATTCAAAATTCAGAACGGTTCTCGGTGCAGTATCGGGGGTTAATTCAGTAACCGAATTTGCAGCAGAAAAAGCCGTTAAAAAGGCAATTTTGAAAATCGGGACAGCAGAAAAACTTGAGGTAAAAATTGATTCTTACAGTTCTAAGGATTTAAAAAACGGCATATTTAAGTCAGCAGAAATCTCAGCAGAAAACGCTCAGATTAAAGGAATTTATCTTTCTACCATAAACCTCAAAACCCTGTGCGATTTTAACTATCTTAAACAATCAGGCAAAGAGTATGTCTTTGTTGAAGATTTACCAATGTCTTATAATATAAAACTGACTGCTCATGATATTAATAAGACAATGGAAAATGAAAAATACCAGCGTGTCATAAAAGATTTGAACAAACTCGGAGCGAATTACGGCTACGGGATGAAAATAGTTTCGACAAAAGCCTCAATCAAAAACGGCAAGTTTTATTACATACTAAATCTTGAAATCCCATTTGTAAGAAAGCCTCAAAAACTGGTTCTTGAAGCAAATGTAAGCGTTAAAGACGGCAAAATCGTTTATACTAACACAAGAATGGTTTCGGGTTTTGTCAAACTGGACATAAAAAAAGTAGATTTTATCTTGAACTATTTGAACCCTCTTGACTTTTCGGTTAACCTAATCGACGACAAAGAGGCAAATGTCAAGGTTAAAAACGTAAAAATCAGTAATGATACAATTTTTACGGACGGTGTAGTGATTATTCCTAAAGACTAAAGGATATTGAAATGAACAAAAATCAAAAATTTCTCTTATTATTTATCGGTTTCTGTATGATAGTCGTAATAGGCGTTGTTGCCTTTAACGCTTTTATGCCTAAACCTGAAATTACACCTGAAGATGTAGAAGTTTCAGAACGTTCGGTTGCTGAAGAAGTTATGGGTGAAGAAAAAGAAGAAGCAAAAACCGAAACACAATATTTAAACGTCTATTTTATTGGCAAAAACGAACATAATGAAGAAGTTTATAAAGCAGTAAAAAGAGTTTATAACAAAGACGTTGACGGCTCTCAAATACGTTTTGCTGTTAATACTCTCATAAAAGGCCCGAAAGCGGAAGAAAAAGCCAAAGGTGTTTACACAGAAGTGCCGATAGATTCAGAAGTTATAAACATTTCGGAACTGCCTGACAAAGTTATCGTGAATCTTAACTCCGCATTTGTAACAGGCGGCGGCACCGACAGTTTGTATAAAAGACTTTATCAATTAATAAAAACAGTAAAACTCAACTCAAACCTGCCTGTATATCTGTTCATAGACGGACAAAGGGCTGATGTTGTAGGCGGTGAAGGTATTATGCTCTCTCAACCGTTAAGTAATTCTTCGTTGGATAATTAAGAAATTATGGAACAAAAAAAAGATTTAGATTATTATTTAAACTTGAATTGGACATTGATAGAAGGTCAAGATTTGGATTTTGAAGGCAGACCTTACTATTATATTGAAATAAAAGAAATTCCGAGTTTCACATTTTGTGCAAACACTCTGGCTCGTGCCAGAGAAAATTATAAACGTCAATTAAAACTATCCCTACAAGTAATGTTAGAATGCGGAGAGCATATTATCGAACCGGGAGAAGAACCGGAGGAATTCGACTGGGAAAAATATTAAGTATATGAACAAAATTTTCATATAAGTGGCAAAAAAAATTTTTCTCGTGTATTATATGTTTCATAACAAGAAAAAAGAAAGATTATGCAAGTGTTATCAGGAAAAGAACTAAACTCAAACAATAAAATTTACAAGCCGGATTTCAATACTCGTTCAGGACGGGAGTTGCTGGCATTTTACCTACAAACAAAATTCAGACAACTATACCTGTACGACCAAAAACAGGAAGTTCCCGTTTTAAACAGAGTTAATCCGGATTTCATCGAAAGATTTGCAACCAGATTAATCAATAAACCGTCAAGAAAATTCCTCATCGGAATTACAGGCGAATCCGCATCGGGTAAATCAACAATTTGCCACGAGATTAAAAATGTCATTGAACAACTTTCTATGCCTGTTTCGGTTTTGAGTACGGATAATTATTTTAACGATATTTCAAATCTTATTCAAAAATACGGCTCTTTTGATAATTTGCGTGATAACGGATATGACGTAGATGCACCGTCCAGTTTCCAATTGGACATTTTGCGTACTGATTTGGAAGATTTGGCTGACGGTTTGGACATAAAAGCCCCGATGTATCTTCCAAACGGGACAGGTGTTTCAGTACCGAAATCACTTGAAATTAAGGCTCAAAAAATAGTTGTTGTTGAAGGTATTGCGACTATGTACCAAAATGTCCAAGATGTTTTTGATATAAAAATATACGTAGAAACAGAAAATGAATTAAGAAAAAACAGATTTATGACAAGAGCGGTTGAAGAACGTAATCAGAGTGTGGATAACGCTTTAAAACACTGGCAATACATAACAGAAGCCGGAGAAAAATACGTAAAACCATTCAGAAGTGAAGCGGATTTAGTACTTAACGGCAACTCCGACCTAAAATATTTTGCAGAAATTCTTGAATATATTTATAACATAACAAATAATTTTCAAGTATAAAAAATTTTAATACAAAATTTGTACATTAACCTGACGGGCACGAGGTTTGTTATCAAAATCAATTAAGACAACTTGTTGCCATTGTCCCATCTGTAAAACTCCGTCAACTAAAGGTATATGGAGAGAATTCCCGATAATTGACGCCCTTACATGCGAATAACCGTTACCGTGGTGCCACATTTCATCGTGATGATAATTTTTATCAATAGGTGCTATTTTATCAAGTGCCTCAGGCAAATCAACCAACAAACCCGGCTCAAATTCAATATTGGTTATTGAAACCGTGCTTCCTTTGGCATAAACAAATACAACTGCATTTTGCAATTGGTGATTATATACAATATTTCTAATCTGCGGACTTATATCAATCACATCGGTATTACCCTTTGTGTTCACCGTGAAAACGTCATTTATAACTGTCATTACATATATACCCCTTTGGGTTAATAATATATAGAACATTCTCGCTTTTCAACCTAAAACGAGTAAATAAGTAGATATGTTACAAAGAAGTTTATTTATGTCTGATTATAATAAGATTTCTGACAGGCTTATCTTCTGTCGGAATATCGTACTCGATAACGTCCGCTATTTCAAACTTATATTTCTTGAGAACACTTGAGGCTTCTTCAATTTCTTCAAGATACTTTTTCGACTTATAGGCAACAAAATACCCGTCTTTATTCAGTTTCGGCAGGGCATATTCACAAATTGTTTTCAGAGAAGAAACAGCCCTTGAAGTTACTATATCAAATTTCCCGTCAAGATTTTCAACCCTGCAGCAAACAGGTTCAAGATTTTCGATATTCAACTTGAGTTTAATAGAATTTACCGCTCTGATTTTTTTGCCGATACTATCAAGTGCCGTAACTTTGATTTTAGGATACGTCAAAGCAATCGGAACTGACGGAAATCCGCCGCCTGTACCGATATCAAGCAAAGTCGAAGCCTTCGGGTTATATTTATCAAAAAACAACTTGATTGAAAGCGAATCATATACGTGCTTTTCCCACAAATACTTTTCCTCGTTTTTAGAAATCAAATTAACCTTTGCGTTTTCTTCAAGAAAACATTCCATGTAGTTTTTATAAAAATCTTTATTTTCCATATTTCGCCTGAAATCTCATTAAATCCGTACCCGTAATCCGTTTTTTCAACTCGTCTAACATTGAATTGATTTTATCAAGGTTATCCTGAGTCAAAGTCGTTTTAGCCACAGAATGTGCCTCAATTAAATTTTTATATGCAAGTTCAAAATTCCTTCTCAGAGAATAGAAATCTGCAATATCAAGAATTGTACTTACAATATAGAACGGTTCATTCAATTGTTTTGCATATTCAAGGGCTTTGTTGTAGTATTCCAAAGATTTGTTCGCATCAGATGCCGAATAAATCTCCGCAAGATGAGATGCCGAAACGTACAAGCCGTTGTAATTCTTCATCACTAAATCAATACTTATACTTTCGTTGTAATACTGAATTGCCTGCTTTGTTGAACCTATTTCGTCATACAGTTCCGCCAAATTCGCTAACGCCTTTGAGATATAAGGATTATTTTTAGGGTTATTATCTAAGTCTATACATTTCAAGTAAAACTGTGCAGAAGTTCTCAATTCATCCTGTTCACTGCTTGCAGCTGCGTACTTGTAGTAAAGTTCCGAAATTACAGCCTTGTCTGTTTTCAATTCAACAAGCGGAATTGATTTTTTATAATACTGATATTCCTGCTCAGGATTTTCAGAAAGTTTCGCCAGAACAAGATTAACTTTTATCCGTAATTCATTTGATAAATTCTCTGTTTTTTCCAACTCTGACAAGATAAATTTCGCATTATCGGTTTTGTACATCGCATAATAAATATTTGCGATTTCAAGTTTCATCTCGTAAACCTTGTTGTAGTTAGATGCGTTATGGTAAAAATCAAGTGCCTGCGTGTAATATTCCAACGCATTGTATAAATCGGATAACTGTTTATATGCTTCAGCCAGTCTGATATAAATTGAAGGCAAGAAGGTGTAAAAATCATCTTCCTTGGTTTTTGTTAACGCTGTCTGATAAAGCAAAATAACCCGCTTGTAATTATATTTTTTCTCTTCCGCATTTGCTAGATTTAACAACTGAGTTAAAGACATTGAAACGCTTTCTTTTTCCAACTGAGTAGTCTGGGCAGAAGTCGTAATAAACGAATTTATAGACTCAGCGATATTATCAAGCATAGATTCATCTTCAATAATAAAACTTATTTTATTAATCTTATCTTCTTTGGTTTCTTCAACAGGAGCAATTGTTTCAGCCGCTTGATTATCAGTAGCCTGAACATTAACTTCTTCTAGTTGAGGAACTTTTGCCTCCGGAATTTCTTTTTTAACAGGCTTAGGCGGAATAACAGGACGTTTCGGAATAAACATACTGTGATATTCAATTTCGTTACGCATAGTCTGTCTTGATAAGAGCAAATCACGTTCTGCAGGTTTTAACGGCAACTGAGTGTTATACAAATCAATACAAGCCCTGTGCAGTTTTATCATTACATTGGCAGGAATTTGATTTTCAATAATTTCTCTTAAATCTTCTTTTAAGTAAACGCTGTTTCCTTCGTAAGACAAAATAGCATTCCGAATAAAAAATATAATTTGCTCTTCATTGTATAAATGCAGCGACTTTAACAGATTTATATGGATAGGAATTCTCATAACCGTAAGTAATCTGAATAAGTGAGCACTGACAGGATCAACAAAAGAAAGAAGTTCTCTTGATATAAATTCGGAATACGACATATAACTCTGAGTATAATTTTCCATAAATTTAACCAGCGATAACTTCCGCAATTTCAGGATATTTACGGCAAATTCGACATTTTTGTAGTAGCCTTTAGAAATCTTATACAACTCGTTTGAAAAAACGCCAATGTTTTTAATCCCGTTATCTTTCAGATATTTTTCAAATAATTTCTGAGTAAGCGGCAATATTGTTACACTCTCATAATCAAACTCAGAAAACACTTCCTGCTGAAATGTCGATGAAAGTATTATAATTTTTACATTAGGGAATTTGCTCAAATGCTTTAAGAAATCCAAAATACCCGTTCTGTTTTCTTTAACTAAAGAATTATACGAATCAATCACAATAACTATCGGGTTCAAAACAGAATTAAAGTACGAATTTATCATCTGAGTGAAATTTTCAGCCTTAACTTTTGGCTGAGCAATTACTCCTTTCAGAACATAATTTCTAAACCGTTCATAAAAACAAAGCATCATATCATCAAGGATTGTCGTTTCAAAACAGGTATAGTGAAGAATTAGAACATCTTCTTTTAAATTTCTCACAACAAAATCAACAACCTGAGATTTCCCGCTACCGTTAAACCCGCCGACTAAAGCAAACTTTTTATCATTCATAAAAAATTTACTTAACTGATTAATCTGCTTCTCGTTATTTTCAATAAGCGACGGGACAACCGGATAATCCTTTGATAAATCTTTTGTATTTATAATTGAGTCTAAAAATTCATTCATATAGTTTCTTTATTTAATTTACTCGATTTCTTCCGTTTTCTTTTGCATTATACAACCTTTTGTCCGCAGATTCAATAATTTTAGCGGGAGTTTCGCCGTCTTCTCCAAACGAAGCAACCCCTAAACTGATTGTTACGTTGCTTTCTCTTGAGTTTGTCAACTTAAAACTCTTTGAAGAAACGATTGTACAAAGTTTTTTTGCGATATTAACAGCTTCATCATACTTGGTATTCGGAAGAATAATGCTCATTTCTTCCCCGCCGTATCTGCATACAATATCGGTCAATCTTACATTTTTCTTTAACGTAAAAGCAACCTGTCTTAACACAGCATCACCTGATTGATGCCCGAACATATCGTTAAACTTCTTGAAAAAGTCAATATCAATAATTATGAGCGAAACAGGCATTCCGTAACGTGCGGAATGATTAACCTGAACTTGCAACTGTTCCTGAAAATACCTGTGATTATACAATTCTGTCAAACCGTCGGTTGTCGCAAGTTTATATTGTTGGTCAAAATCTCTTGATTTAATCAAATACTTTATAATTACGGTAATTACGAACGCGAAGAACGCAAAAATTATCGGAGAAATTATACCAAACCACAAATACCTAAACTGCATAGCATAATACGTGAACATAATATATAAAGTATAAATGGTTATGGATGACCCTAAAGCCACAGGCATAGAAGTAATCTTAAGCACACAAAGAACAGTCAGCAAAGCCAATAAAATACCGGCGAAAACATCCACCCACACAGGAACTTTATGGATTAAACTTCCGTCAAGCAAATTATTTACATAAGTCGCCTGAACCTCAACCCCCGGATAAACCTTATCAACAGGAACGGTTTTTATATCAAACAGACTTGCAGCAGTCGCACCGAAATACACGATTTTGTTGCTAAAATCGTAATCCAATTTTTCTTTACCTTCAGCGGCTTTTATCAATTTATACAAAGGAATATTTTCAAAAGTTTCGGCAGGTCCGTACCAGTTAAGAGTAACACTTGCCTCATTATCAGGACGGACATTTTTCAAACTCCCGCTCAATTTGTTTGCAATAAGATACCCCAATTGAGCGTAATATTTATCCTGATACTTCAAATACAACGGCATTCTGCGTAAAACACCATCGTTAGAACGTGATACATTTATCATCCCGACATTAGAAGTAGCATCTAAAATACCCTGTAAAATAATCCTGCAATTTGAATATTCAACTGTTTTATCCGTATCAGGATACGGCATAACAGAAGGCAGGGTCAAAATCGGAGGTTTACGCAAATCTTCAGGTTGATTGTCCAAATTCATTGCGGTATAAACATTATCGTACTTTTTGAACATATTTATCAAAGCGTTATCAGAAGCGGTATCGCTTTTCATAGACCTTACAAACATCAAATCAAAAGCAATAGTTTTCGGACTTTGGCTTTCAATATAATCAACGACCTTGGCATAAACATCACGTCTTAAAGGCCATTCGCCGTAATTATCGAGAATATATTCGTAACTTGCATCATCAATTGCCGCAATTACAATATCAGGATTGTGCTTGCGGGAATGGGAATTTATAAGAATACTCTGTCGAATATCGAAAGTTCTGTTTTCCATTATGTCCAGAAAATTCATCATACCGCCGTTTTTAATCCCAAAGAACAGCAGTATTAAAAATACGGACACCCACAAAATATATAAAATTTTCTTTAACATAAATCCAACCCTTTACTTGTTCGCCAATAATCCGAGTTACGATTGATGTTTTTAATACAGATTACAGGCTCTCACCGAAATTAGCCTTCATTCACACCTTCAGTATAGTTTAATGACAGAACATTAGCAAGAATATTTTTTGTCACAAAACGATGCTCTAGAATTTTGTTGTTTAACTTTAGAATTTCCGTATTGTAGGACAATTCATCAGGATGGGTAAGATAACGAAGTAAACATTGCTCGTGTAAGTTCATAATTATAAATATCCTTCTAAAAGTGATAACAATTTTATTATTTCAAATATTAATAAAAATTAAATCAACCTTTTAAATAGTTTGAACAGTAAAATATACTATAAACATATTAGTGGGGGGGGGTAAATGTATTTGGGGATGTTGTTACCAATTACCTAAGGAATTGTTATACTTTGATAATTGAGGGAGGGGGTAA
>CAMAGQ010000016.1 GCA_945833895.1 uncultured bacterium | reverse complement strand
ACATTTTAAGAAAGGATGTGTTATGGAGAAAGTATTAGAAAAGTTCAAAAATCTATTCAAAGGTGAAGAGTGTCTAAAACGACACGGTATGTTTTTGCTTCTTCTTTTGTTACCTGCATTAGCAGGCGGCATGTGTTATGTTATAGACAAAGATACTCCTAAAGAAATCGTGATACCTGTATTGATTATTACGTTGGTTTTGTTATTATTATCGATTGTTCCGGCGTTTTTCCTTAACGGGTTTGCGGTTGATTTCTTCAAAAGCAGGATTAAATCCAAGGTTGGTTTGCCTAAATTAGACGGTGAAATGTTTATGAAAGGTTTAAAAGTATTCCCGCTGCAACTTTATTGGGGCTTGCTTTGCGGGGTATTATGTCTTATTGGCATGAGTATTCCGTTTGCCTTGATAATTGGCGGTATTGTGAATATGAAATCTGACCCTGTGCTTTTAATTCTAGGGTTGATACTATTTTTAGTGTTTTATTTTTTGCTAATTATTGCATTTTTAATATTAGCACCGTTTTTCAATTACATATATCTGACATTTATTGAAGATTTTGTATATAGAGGCGAATACTTCAATCCTATGACACTTGTTTATTACATAAAAACAGTATTCAAAGATACTATGATTACTATGCTTAAATTCTTGTTAGCATCAATGATTATAAATATGATTGTTCAAACTGTTGTAATGATAGTAGTATTCTTTGTCGGAATTTTTGCAACCTTTATCGGTGCTGCGACATCAGGTAATTCAGAATCTATAATTACTCCTGTCTCAGTCATTATAATGATACCTGTATGTACTTTGGCGGTACTTGTTCATTCTTATACTTATTCAATGATAAGTTTTGCGGCAGGTGATGCTTATATAGACATTTACAAAGAAAAAATCAGATTACCTGACCCGTTAGATAATCAAGAAAATCCGCAACAGGACGACGGATGGAATAACAATTTATCTATTTAATATTTTCCCCTTTACAATTTTTACCGGAAGTTATTCAACTTCCGGATTTTTTTATCTGTTATTTGACAGAGCTAACACTGTTTGAATAAAAATTTGTTTATCTCTGTTTGAATACTCAATTGAGTTATATTTTGAGGATTTAATTTTTACATTGAAGTAATTTTCTATCATATTTGTCTGTGATTGGATTGAAAACTCATTCCAATACGGAGTTTTGCGAATTTTACTTATCAATTCTGTTTCTAAGTCCTCAAATTTTTCTTTTTTCTCAGGTGGAGCAGAAGTTTTAAATTCCTCAGAAATTACGATAGGTGAACTTATTGCTGTGTTTTTCTGTTCAATAATCTCTTCTGCCGGTTTTGATATGAATTTTATATCATTTTCTTCCAATTTCTGTTCTATTGCATTTTTTCTAAATATGTTTTTATTTTCAAGTTTATCTTTAAATCTCTCCGCAAGTCCCATTTTCCCCCCGATATTTTACTGTTTTAGTATGTGTTCAAACTTCATTATCATATTTTGTTTATATAAGTTATCCGAAATTTTTTGTGCCAAATCTTTGTAACTTTGAGCAACGTTAGATGCCCCGTTCAGAACACTGACAGGAACACCCTTATTGATTGATGACATTATTGCAAAGTAATTATTCGGAACTTTCCAGTAAATTTCCTTTGACAATACTTTTACAACGTCGGCTTCTTTGATTTCGTCGTTTTCCATATATCTGTTGACGATAATCTGCGATTTATTCTTGTCGTAACCCAATTTGTCAAACAACTCAAGACACCTTTGAGTATTACGTAATGCCGGCAGGTTTGCAACCGTCACAAGAAGTATCATATCAGAATTATCAAGCGTTGCGATGTTTTTCGCATTGAAACTTGATTCCGCATCAACAATTATGTATGAGAAAGTTTCTTTCAGCGTGTTGAACAATTTTGTAATCTGATTTGTTCGAATGTTGTCAGCCTGCTTGAAATATGGCGGGTCAGCAAGAATATATAAATTTGTATTTTTGTATCTTTCCAAGGTGCTTAACAAAAAAGTTTCGTTTATTTTTTCAATATTTTCAAGCATATAAGAAATATTGAACGACGGTTTCAGGTCTAAAAACGTTGTAATATCACCCATTTGAAAATTCATATCAAGAAGAGCAACATTTTCTTTTGTGATTTTGGAAAGTTCAAGAGCAAGGTTTGTGGCAAGTGATGTTTTGCCTATTCCGCCTTTGTTTGAAAATACTGAAATAATCTTGCATTTGTTAACTTTTTTAGTTTGTTCAAATTGAGCAATCGTTTTGTTTACGGCATCAAAAAACTCGTTTTTGATGATAGGAACGGGTATAAATTCTCTTGCTCCGGCTCTCATTATTTGGATAATCAAATCAACCGAAGGGTTATCCGCAAGAGCAAGAATCTTGCAATTAGTACATCTTGAGGTTACTTTCAGAATTAAGTCCAGTTTTTCCTGTTTATTAACAGATAAATCAACAATAAAAATAGTTTTATTCGGATTATTTGATAAGATTTCAAAAATTTCCGAATAATTTTTAGTGGACTCAAGCAATTCAAGATTATCAAACTCGCTAATGAAAAGTTTGAGAACCTGTTCAGTTGAGAATTCATCTGAGAGAATTAATGTGGAAATCTTTTGCATAAATACCTACCTATACTATGATTATAGCATATTATGTAAGGTTTCGCAATCCGTAAAAAATAAAAAGCCCGATATAGGTGGATTTTGTTACCTGCTGGACTCGCAGGTGGGTGAGAACCCTGACTAATCCGTTTCCCGCTGGCGATACGAATATCGGCGGGTCTACTTCAATGCCAATGGAGTTAACTCTCCCTATTTATATAAATGTAGGAACAAAATTAACACCCATACGGACTTGTTTATAGTTTAACATACTTTTTACAGGTTTGCAATTACCTCATAGATGCCATTGTTTCGTTTATGAACTTTTCTGTCATATCGGCTTCTGCGATGGCTTGATTTGCAGTAGTTAAGTCAGGACCTGTGATTTGTGCTGCTTCAGGACTTGGTATGTAGGATCTTTTCGGAGCATACGATTGTCCGTTGTTTGTTACAGGTCGTCCGTCTTGCGGAATACCGCATTCAGGGGACGGGATATATGTTCTTACGTTTGGTTTTTTGCCGTTGATTGTCGTTTTTATTAAGTTTGAATCGCCGTATTCTTGTGGGTCTTTGAATTTAGGTTCTTGCGGCTGTTGAGTCGGAGGTACTGCCCCTGCTTGATTTGCTACGTTCGGGTCGTTCGGATTATTCTGAACGGCTTGTTGAGTTTCTTCAGGAGTTTCTTCTTCTTCATCCAAAACTGAATGTGTCGGACGTCCGAAAATCTTGTGTGCCGCACTGGTTGTTAATTTAACAAGGAACGGAGTTACAACTGCCATCGGGATTAAAAATCTCATTGGAACACCGATAAGGTTCTTGTTAGCAATTTTTCTTAACCAGTTCATATTAAATTTGCTCTTTGATATATATGTCGCATTTGATTCGTTACCCATATTGATAAACGAGCCGATTTTTTGCAACAGTTTTGTTATCGGGTTTTTGATATTTTCTAAGCCTAAATGTTTTTGATTTAGTTCTTTTAATGCGGCTTTCCATTCTTTTTTGCTGTTAAATTCTTGGGCAATTGTTCTTGCATCAAGTGCTTTCTTTGCTTCTCTGTACGCTTCAACCGCTTTGGCATCTTTTAAGCCTGCATATTTGAACCCGCCGACTTTGTGCATTGCAATAATACCTACTGTCATACCGACAAAGTATGTAAAGTCGTTTACGCAACGTTCTGCAAAGGTTTTAATTCTTTCGCCTTTTGCTTTAATAGTATTATACAAAATATCGGCTAAGATACCGGCTTGAAGTGCAACTCCTAATTTACCGCCTGCAAATCTGTTTGTGCCGCCTTCTAGCAGCCAACTCAAACCTTTTGGCAACATACGTCCGAGAGTTGAAGTATTGCCTTTTCCAAGAGATACTTTAAATTTGTTCGCGTATTCACTGAAACGAACTCTTCTGCCGAATAAGTGTGATTTTATTTTACCAAAGAATGAAGTTTCATTTCTCCAGATTGAAACATGTTTAAGTTTCGGGTCTTTTGATGCTGTTTCAAAAATTTGCATAACTTTTTCAGGATTATCAACGAATTTGCCTTTTATTGCCTCATATTCGGCAAGATTTTTAAATCCTAATTTTTTAAGTTTTAATTTTGTCGCAAGTTTTTGTAGCGCATTTATATCTTTAGCATGTTCAATTTGTTGACAAACTTTTGGACTTGCTCCAAGAAGTTCAATTTCTTTTCTTTGAATTTTTAAAGCCTGATTAAGCGGAGTTTCGCCTTTTAGAGTGTCTTTGAAGGCATTAATCTCTTGTTGAGACATTCCATATTGCTCAAGTTTTTGAATGTAATTTACTTTTCCGCCGAAGCCAAAGCCCATAACACTATAGCGATCTTGCCCCGTTATAGGTTTTAAAAATTCTTCTAAAACAGTTTCCGCATCAGTACATAAGAAACCTAAAGGTCCTTTTGCCGGAGTTTTTGCATAACTCCATTCAGGAGTTGTTGAATGGTGCATTAAAGAGTTTACTATTTTGCTTTTCCCTGACAGTTGTTCTAATTTTGCACTTGTCCAATTGATTGCGGTTTGAAGTTTTTTACCCACCCAGGTTTTTTCGCTAAACTTATCGCCTAAAGCACCGAGTTTACCGTAGATAGTTTTTTCGTATGCTTCACCGGATTTGTAGTTGAGTTTTTCCATGCCTTGAGCAATTCCGTACCATGACGCAGCACCTAACCCTGCAACAGCAACCGGGTTGTTATCTTGCGATGCTCTTGCCCTGTTTGCAATATAAGAATTATCAACGGATTGTTTGATAGCATCCCCCTGTGCCCCTTGCATTGACGTCTGGTTTGTGTATTGCGGCACTGTCGCCATTTGTTGAAAATTTATATTTTTCTTGTTGTTGACTACCGGAATGTTAATACCGTTTACTGATTGAGTTGACATAGAAACCTTTTCCTTTTTCCCTACATTAATATAAAAACATTTCAAATAAAAAAGTTGCTAAATATTACAAATTATTAACAGAAATTTTTACAAAAAGTTTATTAAAATTAAACTTGACCAAGTTTTAAGATAGTGTCATAATCAATTTATGCTTAAATATTACGGAAAATTAGCACCTTATTTTTTCCTCCTGCCTGCGGGGATAATTTTGTTAATATTTTTCTTTATTCCGTTTTTTCAAACAATATTTTTAAGTTTTCAGGATTATTCCAATAATATTTATAATGCGGATTGGGTCGGGATTGCAAATTACCTGCAAATATTTAAAAATCCGACGTTTTATAAGGTAATGCTTAACACTTTTATTTATCTTGTTGTTGCTGTGCCGATACTTGCGATTGTTCCGCTGTTTCTTGCGATATTGATTAACCAAAAAATAAAAGGAATTACCTTATATAAAATCCTTATTTATCTGCCCGTAATCGTTTCTATTGTAGTTGCAGCGATTGCTTTCAAATGGCTTTATGCAGATCAGGGGATTTTGAATTACTTGTTGAATGTTTTACACATAAAATCTATCGGTTGGCTGACCGACCCTAAATATGCGATATATTCGGTAATTATTTTGACTATCTGGAAAGGTATCGGATATTACATGATGATATACCTTGCGGCATTGATGAGTGTTCCAAAAGAACTTTACGAGGCTTGCGATATCGACGGGGCAGGATTTTTCAGAAAACACTTAACAGTCACAGTTCCGCATATAATGCCGACAATCGCACTTGTTACAACAATCAGTTCGATTTCTGCAATGAAAATTTTTGCTGAAATATACGTTATGACAAAAGGCGGGCCGCTTAATTCTACAAAAACCATTGTCTATTATATTTACGAAAGGGCTTTTGAAAATTTGGATTTAGGCTACGCATCGGCAATGGCGGTTATTTTGCTTGCGGTTGTAATGGTGTTTTCGCTGATTAATATTTTATGTTTTGAAAGGAATAAGTACAATCTATGATAAGAAAATTGCTAAAATCTTTTTCTATCCATTCGGTATTGATTTTTACGTCGTTGTTGTCAATATTTCCTTTTATATGGCTGTTATCAACCTCGCTCAAAGGCAGCGGGGAAAATATTTTTGCCTATCCGCCTGCGATAATTCCTAAAGATTTCACCTTTGCAAACTACGTTGGAGTTTGGCACAGAGTCGACCTTATGAGATATTTTTATAACAGCGTAATCGTTGCCGGCGGAACGGTTTTGTTAAATCTTATTCTTTCCTCTCTTGCAGGTTATCCTCTTGCAAGAATGGAGTTCAAGGGGAAAAAGATTGTGTTTTTCGCTACTCTTGCAACTATAATGGTTCCTTTTCAGGCAATAATGCTTCCCGTTTATCTTATAACTCTAAAACTTCATCTGACAGACGGAACAAACGATGTCGCAGGGTTTATCGGGTTGATAATGCCGTTTGCCGTGAGTGCGTTCGGAATTTTTCTAATGCGTCAGGCATTCCTTGCTATTCCTCGTGAAATGGAAGAAGCTGCAATTGTCGACGGTTGTAACGTTTTTCAAGTATTTTGGAAAGTTTTGCTACCAATGGTTAAACCTTCGCTTGCCGTACTGGCAATATTTACTTTTATAGGTTCGTGGGGTGAATTCTTATGGCCGAGTATTATACTTACAAAAGAATCAATGTACACACTGCCTGTCGGAATAAATAATTTGCAGGGAATGTTCTCGTCAAATTGGCGTTATATCGCAGCAGGTTCTATAATTTCGACAGTTCCGATTATAATATTTTTCCTTGCTATGCAAAAATACTTTATCTCAGGTGAAAACGAAGGTGCGGTCAAAGGCTAGGGGTAAATAATATAATTTTTCAAAATCCTACAAAAACTGTATAGATATTTGTTCTCTTACTGATAAAATAATGGTAAAGGGGAGAAATATGAGCAAAACTATTCGTGAAAAATTGGAACAACGAGAACTCGATTATCTGAGCGAATTTGCAACAAAAGCGGTAAATTCGGCGGGTAGAAAAGTTCAGGAAGAGCAATCCGATTTAAGAACAGATTTTCAAAGAGATAGAGATAGAATTTTACATTCAAAGGCTTTCAGGCGGTTAAAGCACAAAACGCAGGTCTTTTTATCGCCGTTTGACGACCATTTTAGAACCCGTTTAACTCACACTCTTGAGGTTTCTCAAATTGCAAGAACGATTTCCAGAGCACTTGATTTGAATGAGGATTTAACAGAGGCGATATCTTTGGGACACGATTTAGGTCATACACCTTTCGGGCATTGCGGAGAAAGTGTTCTTAACGAAATAACCGAAAACGGTTTTCATCACAACTTGCAAAGTGTCAGGGTCGTTGAGGTTTTGGAAAAATTAAACCTGTGTCAGGAAACAATAGATGGTATCAGAACGCATTCTTGGGGTTACACTCCGACAACTCCTGAAGGAAAAGTTGTACAATTAGCGGACAAAATCGCCTACATCAATCACGACATTGAAGATTCAATAAGAGCAGGGGTAATTTCTCAAAGCGATTTGCCAAAAGACTGTATTGAATATTTTTCAGATACTCAGAGCAAGCGATTAAATAAAATGATTACAGAAATCGTAAACAATTCAATCGGTAAGCGGGATATTTCAATGAGCGAAGAGGCTTGGGGTTATACAACAAAACTCAGGTCTTGGATGTTTGAAAACGTTTACAGTGAAAAATCCACGGCAAAAGTTGAAGAAAAAAAGGCTAAGCGGGTAATAAAAGAGTTATTTTTCTTGTATTACAACACACTAAAACCGATTTGTCCCGAAGAAAAAACAGTCCGTATTGTAACCGATTACATTTCAGGAATGACTGACAGATACGCAATTGAACGATTTAAGCAAAACTTTGTTCCGGTCGGTTTAAAATGCGGAATAGGCGAGGATAACTTATTCAAACTTGTAAACGAAGATTGATATTGATTATCGTTGCAAAAAGAGTATAATCAAACTTATGAATATTCAGTTTATTTCGGAATACTTAGAATATCTTGAAATCGAAAAAGGACTTTCGCAGAACACGCTTGATGCATACCGCAGAGATTTGACCTTTTTCATTGATTTTTGTGCAACAAGAAGTGCTGCCGAAATATCCGATATAAAACGCGGCGATATAACTTCTTACATTATGAAACTCAAAGAAGAAAACTACAATCCGGCAAGTGTTACCAGAAAACTTGCATCACTTCGCGGTTTTTTCAAGTGGTTTTGTGCAAATGAATACGGCTCAAAAAATCCCGTTCAAACTCTTGAACAGCCGAAATTACCTAAACATTTGCCAAAGGTTATGACAGTAGAGGAGTTAAACCGCATTATAAATTCAAATCTGAATACTCTGCAAAGTCTTATTGTTGAACTGCTTTACGGATGTGGTTTGAGAGTTTCGGAACTTGTTAATCTCAACTTGAATGACATTGATGTCAGGTCAAAATATGTAAAATGTTACGGTAAAGGTTCAAAAGAGCGAATTGTACCTTTTGGCGAAAAGGCAAAATCAGCCCTGCAAAAATATTTTAAGGAAAGAGATTTAATAGTTTTGCAAAATAATCTTGAAAAAAGCAAGAAACTTTTACTCAAAAATAACGGTAAAAATATTACAAGGCAGGACGTTTATAATTTTATTCACGCACAGGGTGAAAAGATAAACAAACATATTTCACCTCATACGCTGCGACACAGTTTTGCAACGCATTTGTTGGAAAACGGAGCAGATTTACGTGTTGTGCAGGAACTTTTAGGACATAGTGATGTTTCTACAACCCAGTTATACACGCATATTACCAAGAAACGGCTTAAAGAAGTATATTTTGCAATAAATAACGACTCGTGATAATATGAAATTATGCTAAAGGTTTTTATCTCAGGACTGGAGAAACAGTCTGGCAAAACAATAATTTCAGGAGGGCTTGCGGCAACTATGCAGAGTTTGTCGTATT
The DNA here is from genome assembly GCA_945833895.1 of uncultured bacterium. Classification (GTDB taxonomy): domain Bacteria; phylum Cyanobacteriota; class Vampirovibrionia; order Gastranaerophilales; family Gastranaerophilaceae; genus Zag111. The sequence continues at coordinate 10,424 of CAMAGQ010000016.1, read as the reverse complement.
CTACAATAGTTTACAAGCCTATACAAACTAACGCTTCAATGCTCCACGGGTTCAAGACTTCTCCTGATTTGACAGTTATAAAAAAGTTTGACCCGAATATCGCAACTGATTCAACATACGTTTTGCAAGGTTCAGCCCCGCCGTTTGTCAGTTCTTATGAAGACAGCGTAAAAATTGATATGAAAACAATCTACAACGATTACCTCAATGCAGATAAAATGTCAGATTGTATTATTGTTGAGGGGGCTAACAGTATTTCTGTTCCAATCATGGAACACTGTACGGAAATTGATGTTGTTAAGGCGTTGAATTTACCGTTGGTGCTTGTTATAAACACAAAACAAACTCCTATAGAAAGAGCCTTGACCGGAATAAATTACGTTCAATCAAACAATTGCAGGCTTTTGGGGGTTATTTTAAATCAATACGATGAAGAGAGCGAAAACCTTGAGGAAAAGTATTATTCGCAAATTTTGAAAGAGTTTGTTTCCGTAAATATTCTTGGTACAATTCCTGATTACAATAAAATTCAGACTTTTGCTCCTGAGTTGTTGATTGGCGATATCCTCAATCGGGTTGATATTGAGCAGATTTTCGGGGTTAAGATTGCTAAACTGAATGGTTAATTATTAAAAATCACCCTTCTGACCGAACCGACTTTAATTAATTTTACTTATTTTCATCTTTTTAAATGATGTCTAATTTTAAGGATATTATAAAATTAAAATGTAAAAGGAAACAGATTGGGCAGGTCAATGGACGATAATTTCAATTTTACATCTTATAACAGCATCAAAAGGCTCTCTGAAAATGAGTTATCCCTATTGTGGGAACAATATTTGGCTGACAAATCTAACAAAAAACTCAGAGATGATATTATTGTTCAATATATTTATCTTGTTCGATATGCAGTAAGTAGAATAAAGGTTTCATTGCCTGTTACGATTTCAATTGAAGATATTACGGGTTACGGAGTTGAAGGTTTGATTAATGCTGTCGAAAGATTTTCGCCGCTGAAAAATGCAAGGTTTGAAACTTACGCCTTGATAAGAATCAGAGGTGCAATATTAGATAAAGTTCGTTCACAGGATTTCTTGCCAAGAAGTGTCAGAAAGAAAATAAAAGACGTGAAACAGGCGGCAGAAGTTTTAAAACAAGAATATGGAAGAACTCCGACATCAAGCGAGATTGCACAGTATTTAGATATGGATGTTGATAAAGTCAACACTATCCTGTCAGAAGACATAACAGTTACATCAATTTATGATAAAAGAGGTTCATCCGAAGATAGTATGGAAATCATTGATACTATTGAGGATTCTAATAAATTAAACCCTCAAGAACGATTAGAAGAGAAAAATGTCAAAACCGATTTGCAGAGAGCATTGCAAAGATTACCTGAACGTGAAAGAGTTTTGATGGTGCTTTACTATCAAGAAAACATGACAATGAAAGAAATCGGCTCAACTTTAAATATGTCAGAATCCAGAGTTTGCCAACTTCACGCTCAAGCAATTATGAAGTTGAAAAATATTCTTAACGAAAACAGAACTTCAAGACTTCATCAGGCAATCGTTTAATTTCGTTTTTCATAGTTAAAAATTACAAAATCTATTCGTTCCTGCATATTATTTTGCGGATTGCTTATGAATGGAAACATTTCGCCAAAACCGTTCGCTCTTATTTTGTCGGGTGAAATTTCTTTAGATATGAGATATGAAACAATGTTATTCGCTCTCACAAGCGACAATTCCCAATTTGTCAGGTATGTAGAAGTTTCAAAGGCGGTTGAGGTTGTGTTACTTTCGACAATACAGGGCTTATCAATAGTTTTGATTAACCGTGCGATAATATCTAACAGGCAGCAAGCGTTTGGGGTCAGGGTGTCTTTTCCTTCTCCATAAAACGCGTATCCGTCAATACTTACGACAACTCCCATTGGTATAATTGTGTAGATTATGTTCCCGAAGTCGTTCAGATTTTCTCTGAAAAGTTTTTCGATTTCAACATTTGAATTGTAATTGTATTCTGATAAACTGGCATGGATTTTCAAATTTTGTGAAGATAAATCTCCCGCATAACAAGAAAATGAGCATGCTAACAATGTTAAAATTATGAAAGTTGTTCTAAGCAAAATGACAATCCTCTTATCAAGAATTGTCATTTAAAAATCATTAACTAACCATTAGACAACAAGTTAAGGTTTGGTAACAACAAGAACGTACCTGTCATCCGTGAAATATTTTTTCGCACATTCCAAAATCTGCTCAGGGGTAACTTTTTGAACAAGTTCTTGTAATTTTTCGATATAATCAAAATCAAAACCGACTACCCCGTATTTACAATATGAACATGCCTGCTGTAGATTTGTTTCTTCTAAGAACGCACATTTACCAACAAGATTATTTTTTGCATCTTCAAGTTCTTTATCAGAAACAGGATAAGTTTTAATCTTGTTAATTTCTTCGTTAAATCCTTGCAAAGAAACATCAATATTTTTTGGCTCAGTCGCAATATAAATCATGAAGTTACCTGCAAGTTTGTAGGTTTCGTAAGAACTTCTTACGACATAAGCAAGTCCTTTTTTATCACGTAATTCAAGGAACAATCTTGAAGATAGTCCGCAAGCACCGAGAAGAATATTTAACAATATCAACGCGGGATGGTCTTTTTCGCCGTATGTCGGAACTTGCCATCCTTTTATAATATGAGCCTGATTTAAGTCAGATTTTATATTTTCAGCGTATTTAGTTTCGTTTAACACCGGAGGTTCAATGTTGAAATCTCCGTCAACAGATTCCGGAAGTTTTCCCAAGGTGTTTCTAACCGGTTCAAGAACTTCTTCTTTTGGATTTGCACCGACAATAGCAAGAACTTTCTTACTGTTTTTCAATATTGTTTGATATGCCTCAATAACATCTTCTTTTGTTATTTTATCAATATTTTCCAACGCAACGGTTAATGAAGTTCCGTAGTAGTGGTTTTCAAACATCTTGCGGCTGTATAAATCCATTGTTAACGCTCTTGGAGAATCCAATTCTGCATTAATTTCGCCGATTAATTTTACTTTTTCTTTCTCAAATTCTTCAAACGTTGAATTTGTCATAACTTCATTCAGAAGTTCAACTGCTTTTGAAAAATCTTCATTTAGGCAGACAAACTTGAACCGCAAAAAGTTTGGAAAAATATTACAAGATATATCTATTGCGTATTTTTCAAATTCATTTGCTAATTGTTCGGAATTATAATTCGTTGTTCCTTGTAATAATAATCTTGCAACCAGAGAATATATCCCCGGTATTTTTTCTGCGTTATTTACGGATAAATTAAAACAAAGTGCCATTCTTGGGGTGTTTTCATTTTTTTTGTATATATAACTTATCCCGTTTTGTAATTTTGAAATCTCTTTAATCATATTTTTATTCTCTCCACCAGTAAATTTTACCATAATTTTATTGAAAAGACAAATTTAACAAGTTATGCTATACTAGCCGTATGGTTAATACAGTAAAAACAACAACGGTCATAGGACTTAATGCTTATATAGTTTCTGTCGAAACAGATGTGGTAAATTCACTACCTGCAATTTCTATTGTAGGCTTGCCTGATGCTTCTGTTAACGAAGCAAGAGATAGGGTAAAATCGGCGATTAAGAACTCGGGTTACACATTCCCTGCAAGGAAAGTTGTCATAAATCTTGCCCCTGCGGATTTGAAAAAAGCAGGCACAAGTTTTGATTTGCCTATTGCTGTCGGAATTTTGATAGAAGAAGAGGTTCTAAATGCCGAACAATTAAAAGATTATGCCTTTATCGGCGAGTTGTCGCTGGATGGTTCAATTCGCGGGGTAACGGGAGTTTTGCCGCTTGTTATAGGGTTAAAAGAAGCGGGGATAAAAAATGTTATAGTTCCTAAATCTAATATCAATGAAGCTGCGTTATGCCTTGGAATAAATGTTTACGGGGCGGAACATTTGACAGATGTCGTTAACCATTTTGTGGAAACTCCGTTAAACAGAACGTTTATAGATGTTCAGGAGTATTTGAACAGACAAACCGAACATGATTATACGTACGATTTTAAAGATGTAAAAGGGCAGCGAAAAGCAAAAAAAGCATTGGAAATTGCCGCTGCAGGTGGACATAATATCTTGATGATAGGCTCTCCGGGGTCAGGTAAAACCCTTATGGCAAAATGTTTTGCGTCAATATTACCACCGTTAGAAATGTCAGAAGCCTTGGAACTTACAAAAATATACAGTGTTTGCGGTTTGTTATCTGATGAAGAGCCGTTGATGATAAGACGACCGTTCCGTGCCGTTCACCATACGGCATCAGCAAACGGGATTATTGGCGGCGGAAGCACTCCAAAACCCGGAGAAATAACCCTTGCAAACAGAGGGGTTTTGTTTTTGGATGAAATGGTTGAATTTCCTCGGCAGGTTTTAGAGGTTCTCAGACAACCGCTTGAGGACGGTGAAATAGTAATTTCAAGGGCGAAACATTCAATAAAATACCCTGCGAAATTCATTCTGCTTGGTGCGATGAATCCTTGTCCTTGTGGATTTTTGGGTGATAAAGAAAAACAGTGTACCTGTTCTGATTTCCAGATAAGCCGTTACCTTGCGAAATTGTCAGGCCCATTACTTGACAGAATTGATATACAGGTTGATGTTCCGCGTTTGACCCCGACCGAACTTTTAAACGCAACGGAAAAAGAAGAGGATTCAAAAACTATCAGAGCAAGGGTTGTCAAAGCAAGACAAATTCAAGTTGAAAGATACAAGGATGAAGATATTCTGACTAACGCTGAATTGAACTCTAATTTAATCAAAAAATACTGTAAAATTGATGCAAAATCGCAGGAACTTTTAAAAGTAGCGATTGTAAAATATCAACTTTCAGGCAGACGATACGACAGAATTTTAAAACTTGCACGAACAATTGCCGATTTAGACGGAAGCAAAGACATTCAGCAAATACATCTTATGCAGGCTTTGCAGTTTAAGATGTTCAATGCGGAAACTTTCGGTAAAGGCTAAACTTTTATCACAGGGGGAAAGCCTACTTTACGACTTTGTTTAATCCGTGAGGTTTGTCAACATTTCGGTGAAGTCTTAACGCTGTTTCCAATGCAAGCAGTTGGATTATTACCGCAAGTCCGAAAGTTTTTACCAGCGGTTTGTCGCATTCGATGTTGATATTAAATGTCGATTTAACCTGATTTGTACGATTTCCGATAACACAAATTGGCGGATTGTAGTTAGACTTTATGTTTTCAAGATTTTTTATCGCCGTGTAACTTATATTGTCGTTCAAAATATAAATCAACATCATCTTTCGGTTATTCAAAACCGCAAGATGCCCGTGCATGTATTCGCCAAGAATTGCAGATGTAGCATTGACAAAAGATGTTTCTTTAATTTTCAACGAAGCCTCTTTTGCCAGTGAATACGATTGACCGTCAGCAGTGACAATCACACTTTTGATTTTTGAAATAAACCTTGCCAACTGTTTAATCTGCGGCTGCTTTTTGTAAGCAAGTTCAACACAGCCTGGAATATTTTTCAAATCAACAATATAATTATAAATATCAACACCCTTATCCTGAGCGAATTTCAATGCCAATAAGGTTGAACATAAAAGTTGAGAGGTGAAAGATTTTGTAGCGGCAATACTGCGTTCTTCACCTGCAAGACAGGCAACTTTATAATCGGAAGCATTCCAGATTGTAGAGTTTTCTTTGTTTGTAATACAAAGAGTATTAACTCCGAATTCTTTTGCTTTTTCCAATGCACTGTTTGTGTCGGTGGTTTCTCCCGATTGAGTTATGAAAATGTACAAAATTCCGTCTTCATGTCCGATTGTTTCTTTTAGCAAAAATTCACTTGAATATATCGTTGAAGATTCAATTTTAGCAACGGACGCAAACAATTCAGCTGCATATCTTGCACAGTTATAAGAGGAACCGCTTGCAACGATTATTATTCGATTTATGCCTGACGGAGCTTCGATATTAATTTTGTAGTCGGGGGTAATGTAGGTATCTAACATTCCCTGCAAAATTTTCGACTGCTCAAAAATCTCTGTTTCCATAAAACTCTTTTTTCTTTTTTTGAATAAATCAAACATAATCTTTCCTTTACTAAACGCAAAAGGTCACAGATAACCCATGACCTTTCAATAAAATTAACCAATAATCTCTCTAATCAAATCGTTAACGGTTTTAGGGTTTGCTCTGCCCTTGGTTTCTTTCATAACCTGACCGACAAAGAAACCGAACAGGTTAGTTTTACCGTTTTTGTATGCTTCAACCTGATTAGGATTAGAATCAATAACCTTTTGAACAATTGCTTTAATTGCTCCTTCATCGGTAATCTGGCTCAAACCTTTCTTTTCAACGATTTCAGAAGCCTTTGTGCCGTCTTTCAACATTTCAACAATAATTTGTTTACCGATGTTATTTGAAATAGTGCCTTTTTCAATCAATGAAATCAATTCAGCCAAGTTTTCAGGTGTTAACTTAGTATCTGTAATTTCAATGTGATCTTCTTTTAAGTATGCTGCAATTTCGCCCATAATGAAGTTTACTGCAATCTTAGGAGTTGCACCGAGTTCAAGAACTTTGTCAAAGAACAAAGCCAAGCCCATTTGTTCAACAATAACGCTTGCATCGTATTCGCTAAGTCCCAAACCTTGATATCTTGCTCTTTTTTGAGAAGGTAATTCAGGCATTTTGTCTTTGATTGATTGAACCCAGTCTCTTGAAATTTCAAGCGGCATCAAGTCAGGTTCAGGGAAATATCTGTAATCGTGAGCATCTTCTTTTCCTCTCATAGAACGAGTTTCACGAGAATTATCATCCCATAATCTTGTTTCTTGAACAACTTGACCGCCTTCTTCAACGATGTCAATTTGTCTGTCAATTTCGTATTCAATCGCTCTTTGAAGTGCTGAGAATGAGTTTACGTTTTTGATTTCTGCTCTTGTACCAAATTCTTTTGAACCCTTTGGCATAATTGAGATATTCGCATCACATCTCATAGAACCTTCTTCAAGGTTTCCGTCACAAACTCCGATGTATCTGACGATATTTCTCAATTCTTCCATGTAATTTTTTGCTTCTTCAGAACTTCTCATATCAGGTTCTGAAACTATTTCAAGAAGCGGAGTTCCTGCTCTGTTCAAGTCGACTAATGAATAACTTGAGCCTGCAAGTCCGTCAGCACCTGCGTGTACAAGTTTACCCGCATCTTCTTCAAGATGAGCCCTTGTGATACCGATTCTTTTGCCGTTGATATCCAAGTAACCGTTTACGCAAATAGGTTCGTCGTATTGAGAAATCTGATAACCTTTTGGTAAATCAGGATAAAAATACTGTTTTCTGTCAAATTTACATCTTGCGGGAATTTCACAGTTTAGTGCCAATCCTGTCAAAATACCCATATTAACAACTTCTTTATTCAAAACAGGTAAAACCCCCGGCATTCCAAGAGTAATTTCACTTGTTAAACTGTTAGGTTCTTGTCCGAATTCGTTTTTATCAGGTGCGAAAATCTTTGATTTAGTCTTTAACTGTGCATGAACTTCAAGCCCGATTACAACTTCGTACTTATCTCTTAATTCTTTATCCATAACTTTTATATCTCCTTATTTATAATTATTCTAACACAAATATACAAAAGTAATTTGATAGAATTGAATATTGTATTGTTAATTTTAGTTAAAATACGGTAAATTTTTGTAACGATTTTGGGGTTTTGTAACAAAAATTTAAGAAAATATACGTTTATATATATAGGGAAAAATATAAGGAATTGGAACAATGAGTTTCGACGCAAACATAGGCAGACCGCAACCGGTAATCAGACCGACAGCTGGCATGAATAATGACGGCGGTAGCGGCGGTAATACCGGATATATGATGCGTGGTCGTAAGAAAAAAGATGACAAAGAAAACAAAAGTGTGTTTGACAGCGGGTTAGGTGTGGATTATTTCGACTCTATTACCGGTATTGGCAAAAGTTCAAAAAATGAAGAACTTTTTGAAGGGTCTTGGTTCGATAAACTTGTTGATAGATTTATTAAGTAAGACAAAACTCTTATCCTGCAACATCAAACAGGTTAATTTCTTCTGATTTTTTTATGTCTTTGTAATTTATGAGTTTTTCAAGATTTTTAAGCTGCTCTTTTAACTTAAATTTATTCATTTCCATTGGCTGATAAACTCCGTCATCTATAGAGTTATAAACCTTTTTAAAACCTAATTTCTCATACAGCGAAATAACATCAACGGGGCCGTCTTTTACGGCATCAAGTGTTACTGTTTTTGAATTTGTTTTTTCGGCAGATTTTAGGAAACTCAAAATCATTGTTTTACCTGCAAGATGAACTTCATTTTCAAGGTTAGGAATTTTGCAAACAGCATCTAAATACGCTGAGCAAGAATCTATTATGTATGTGAAAATTCCGCACGGTTTGTTATCGGAAACAGCGATAAAACTGTCGTTTTCGCCGCTTTTAATACGTTCGATACAATAGCGAAATACTTTCTGCCATCTGTCTTGTAAATCTTTTCTTATAGTCGGTGCTAATTTATGATAATCAACATTTTCTTCTAAAAATTCAATAAAATTATGGTCTTTTTTCTCTAATTTATAGATATCAATCGAAGTTTCAGCGCCCTTTACGAAATTTTTGGCGGTTGCAATCTTCAACGCTCCAAAACTTGGCTTTTGCTGAGAATTATTCGGGGTAAAATTATTTTGTATTAGCATGATTTGACCATTATTGATTATAAAAACCTTTGTTCTATATAAAAACAAAGGTTTTAAAAATTTGCTAGTTTGCTTAAAATAAATTTACCAAGTTAAGTATTTTATGGCGGAAGCCACGTTAGCCGCAGTGTTTATAACATTTACGGCAGTGTTTATCCCCGCGTAAGCATCACGAACTACAACCGCTCCGACTTCTGATGAAACAGGAGTTACTACAGGTTCTGTGGTTGCCGCATACGGATAATATGAGTAATAAGTTGTGTACGTCGGATAGTAGTAAGACGGGTAGTAATACGAGTAATAACGCGGATAATAGTACGGTCTTGGTATCGGACGATAAGGTCTGTAGTGTGGTGGTGGCAAAGGTCTTGCGTGACCTACGTGATGCGGCGGCATAGGACGTCCTGCCATTGGTGGTCTGTGCATACTTCCGCCAGCCATTGGCGGACGGTGCATTCCTCCTCCTGCAGGTCTGTGCATTCCGCCGCCCATTGGAGGTCTGTGCATTCCACCGCCACTCATCGGAGGTCTGCCCATTCCCCCTCCGCCGTGAGGTCCATGCCCGCCATGTCCGCCGGGTGCGGCAATTGCAGGTGCTAAAGTAAAAATACTGAATAATGCAATTAGACAAATAATCTTTTTCATTCTAATTCCCCTTATTTTTATTAATTTTAATATACTTATTAACAGGACACTTCATAATCTTATGAGAGTCGCCGTTTTTGTCAGTAATGGTAACTTCAGTACATTTTGCAACGTCCTGCTCTTGAACGACAACAAACGAATTACAAACGTTACAAGGTTCGTTTTTTGTTTTATTATTCTTTTTTGCTGTCGATTGGTTTTTAACTTTTTGAACAGTGTCAGTTTTAGGTTTAGAAACGGTGTCGGCAATTTCTTTTTTAGGTTGAGCAGGTACTTTGAATTTCGTTACAGGTACTGAACCCTCAGAAATTTCTGAAACATCACCGTAAGCCGTTGTTTGACAGTAACAAGTTACGGTTAATACTAAAACCGCGAGCGAACTAAACAGGCATGTATTTTTTACAAAATTAAAAATCTTTTTCATAATAAAGTTCCAATGTTTTAACTAGCATCTCTTTTCGTATTTTTTGATATTTTGGGCATCTTTTGGTGAACGTAATGAATTTTTGGCATTTTACGAGTAGAGTTTGCTTCTTTTGCTACTGAAGTATTCCCTGTGCTGATAACTCTTGCTGTTCTCGCTTTTCCTGCAGGTCGAGCCTTTTGAACATATCTTACTCTTGTTGCCGCAGCGGATTCGCACGGCATAACATTGTTTCCTATTTTTATATAAGAAGCAGTTCCGTTACAACTTATAGTTTGCGGCGGAACGGTATTATTTCTTGTCATTGCGGGAGTAACAGGAGAAACATGACGGTATCTGTAATTTGAATTGTCGTGGAGATAATTCTGATTGTATCCTCCGTAACCACGGTATCCTCCGCTATAATAACTGCGATTTCCGCCACCGTAGCCTCCTCCACCGTTACTAATACCTGCAACAGGTCCATAGTACGCGTTAGCAGGTAAACACAGTCCGAAATACATCCCTACAAAAAACATCAAAAATAAGACTAGTTTTTTCATATTTTTCTCCACGTTACTACTATTATTTATATAACGAT
>CAMAGQ010000015.1 GCA_945833895.1 uncultured bacterium | reverse complement strand
AACAAATGAGTAAAGCAAAATTTTATACAATGTTTGGTATATTAAACGTCTTGTTAATCGTATTTTTATCAAGTTGTTTTTATCTGTTTTTATTGGTAGTATTTGATATACAGGGTTCTGGGGGGGTAGATATAAGAGTTTATTTGGGATTTGCATTTTATTTTGTATATATGATTATAAAATTGCTGTTACCAAAAATTTTTATAATTTGGTCAGAGAAACATAAAAATTCTTTAATAAATGAAATTGTGGAATTTATCCGAGATAATCCACAGCAAAAGAAATTTATATTATCACTTGCCTTTTGTTTCGATTTAATATTGCTCATTTTTGGAGTTATGGATGGTCGGAATTTGCAAGAAAATTTATTGGAAATGATTATAGGGTATTTTATATTTTATGCAGGCGGTGTGTTCTTCTTTTACTTTATATTGTATAGAGAATTGGGAATAAAAGCTGGAAAAATCAGACCATTTTTTTAGGGCAAAAACTTACATTTGAGCGTTATTCTTTTTGAACAAGAACAGCAGCGGAATCAGGACGAAGCACAGCAGTCCGAATATTCTGAACGAATCCATAAACGCCCACAAACTTGCTTGTTTTAACAAAGTTCCATACTGCGAATATTCCGCCATGTGATGTGCAACTGATGGGTTTGTGTATTGTGAAAGCATTGCCGTTGTTGTTTGAACCCGTTCAATAAACGCGTCGTTCAATTCGCTTAATTTCCCCACCATCATAAATTGGTGAACCTGTCCAAACCTTGTAAGCATTGTTGCAACAAGTGATGTACCTATCGCACTTCCGATGTTTTTTAGCAGGTTCTGAAGTCCTGTGGCATTTGTCATTTGAATGTTTGAGATTGTTTCCATTGACAGGTTAATTATCGGAACAAATGAAAGCCCCATTCCAAGCCCCATAATAAAGTTCGGTATCATAATGTTTATATTTGATATTTGTAAGTTTAAAAATCCTAATATTACGCCCGCAATACCGAGCAAAAATAATCCTGATGCGGTTAATAATCTTTTATCCACTTTGTCGGCAATTACCGCACAAATTACGGTTGCCGTCATACACCCTACCCCTCTTGGCATCATTGAAAATCCGCTTAAAAATGCCGTATATCCCATCATGCTTTGCAAAAATTGAGGCAGAATTGCAAGTGATGCGTACAAAACAGCCTGCATAATGACTTGAATAATTGTTCCGATAACAAAGTTTCTGTCTTTAAATACGCTCAAATCAACGAGGGTATCTTTTCTAACGATTTGCGAAATAAAGAAACAAATTCCAGAAACGCAAGAAATTCCGAACAGCCAGCAAATCCATGTTGCATTGAACCAATCAGCATTGTTACCTTTATCAAAAAATACCTGTAAGCATAACAGCCAAACCGCAAGGAAGAAAAATCCCAGTTTGTCAATTTTAACCCCCTTTTGACGGTGTGAATAAGGCGGATTGAACAGAAGTTTTTGAGATAAAATTGCCGCAAAACAACCAAAAGGAACGTTTATATAGAAAATCCACGGCCAAGTCCAGTTGTCTGTAATCCAACCGCCTAAAACAGGGCCGACAATCGGAGCAACGATAATTCCCATGCCGAAAATCGCCATTGCCGTTCCGCGTTTTTCTTTTGGAAAACTTTCCATCATAATTGCTTGCGATATAGGCAAAATTCCGCCGCCGCCCGCACCTTGCAAAATTCTGAACAGAACCATTTGTCCAAGGTTTTGTGCCATTCCGCAAAGCATTGATGCCAGAGTGAACAGCAAAATACTTATTACAAAAAAGTTTTTTCGCCCTAAAAGTTTACTGAAAAAATCTACCGACGGAATGATAACGCCGCTTGCGATTAGGTAACTTGTTAAAATCCACATGCTTTCATCACGTGTAGCCGAAAAACTTCCTGCCATGTGCGGCAAGGCTACGTTAGCGATTGTGCCGTCAAGTACGTAGATAAAAACAGCCAACATTGTCGGGATAGCGGATATCCACGGGTTGTCGGGTAAATATTTATTATCATCATCAGATTGTATAATATTTTCTTTTTCCATAATATTATTCTGGGTTTTTCTGCTCTCCTTTTAATAAAAACATAAAAGGAATTAAAATAAAACATGCTACGGCAAAAATTTTAAATGTTGTCATATAAGCACATAAGGTTGACTGTTGCACCAGTTGATTATAAAGCATTTTTCCCGCAAGGTGAGCCGAACTCATCATATCGCCCGCCTGATGAATAAAAGACCCCGTAAACATTTGAAATCTTTCCGCAAATACAGGGTTTAGTTCTGTCATATTTTTAACAAGTCCGTTCTGGTGAATTTGCGAAAATCTTGAAATCATTGTTGCGACTAAAGATGTTCCGACTGCACCGCCTATTGTTTTTAACAGGTTCTGCAAGCCTGAAGCGTTCGTCATCTGGTCGTTTCTCAAGGTTATACAAGATAATGTCGTAATCGGCATGAATGAAAATATTAACCCCATACCGAAAATAAAGTTAGGAATAGCGATATTCATCGGGTTTATTTGCAAATTTAACAAACCTAACATCCAACCGCCGGATGCAAGACAGAGTAGCCCGATTAATCCGTAATTACGGTAACTTATTCTACCGCCGACACAACCGAAAATCACAGAAGCGGTCAAAGACCCAAGCCCTCTTGGTGCGATTGCCAAACCGCTCAAGAAAGAATCATAACCCATCAGGTATTGAAGCATTTGAGGTAAGATCGCAAGAGATGCGAGCAAAACCGCATTGACCATAATTAACATACCTGTTCCGAAAATATAATTTCTATCTTTCAAAACGTCAAGTTTTACAAGAGTATTTTTGCCTTTAACCTGTGAATAGAAGAACAAAATAGCACCAATTACCGCTACTGCCGTTAATTTACAAATCCACGGAGCATTAAACCAGTCGGCGTCATTACCTTTATCGAACACAATCTGCAAAGGTACTAACCAAACGCAAAGCCATAAAAATCCGAATTTATCAAGATGTGTATCAGGTTGTTTTTTAGCGTAAGGCGGATCTTCAAGATATTTTTTCGCAAGAAGGATACACAAACATCCGACAGGAATATTAATAAAGAAAATATACGGCCAAGACCAGTTTTCGGTAATCCAACCGCCGAGAATTGGTCCTAAGATAGGTGCAACGACAACAACCATACCGAAGATTGCCATTGCTTTATTTCTTTCTTCTCCTGAAAAACTTTCCATTGTAACGGCTTGAGCCATAGGCATTAAACAACCACCCCCAAAACCTTGCAACGCACGTGCAAGAACTATCATTCCGATTGAACTTGAAATTCCGCACAAAAACGAAGCGATTGTAAAAACAAACACCGCAAGCATAAACAAGTTTTTACGTCCAAAAAATCGGCATAAAAAGTCAATCATTGGAATAACAATACTGCTTGCCATAAGGTAACTGGTCAAAACCCAGATAGATTCTTGCGAACTTACGGAGTATGAACCTGCAATATGCGGTAATGCTACGTTAGCAACCGTTTCATCCAATGCATACATAAACGTTGCAATCATTACAGGCATTATCATAAACCACGGATTAACCGACGGTTTCCATTCTTGTGTTTGTTCTGACATATATTTAAAAACCCTTTAATAAAAAGGAGTGAAAAATCACTCCTCTTTTATTTCAATTCTACTATTTTACTTTTACTCTTGGAACAACTGACATCCCCGGAACAATATTGTATTTATCCGTATCAATTTTTTCGGTAAACACAATTTTAACAGGGATTCTTTGAACGATTTTTACGAAAGACCCTACAGCATTTTCTGGCGGGAACAAACTTGATTTTGCTCCTGATGCTCTTTGAATACTGTCAACTTTTCCCTTAAAAACTTTGTTTGGATAAGTATCAACTTTTATTGCAACGGTTTGTCCCGGATGCATATCTTTTAATTGGTTTTCTTTAAAGTTTGCAACAACCCAAACAGTTTCAGGAACAAGCGTAAATAGCGGAGCACCTGCTGTTACATACATACCTTTTTCCACTCTGCGTGAAGAAACTGTTCCTGATTGAGGAGCATAGATTTTTGTATAAGATAAATCAAGTGCAGCCTTATCTTTAGCCGCTTTTGCAGTTCTTAAATCAGCATCGGCAACGGTTTTCCCGTTATCTGATGAGAACAATGCCTGATTAGCTTGTGTCAAACCTGCTTGAGCATCATCGTATTTTACCTGTGCAGAATCCAGTGTCTGTTTTGAAACAGCACCTTGATTGTATAAAGTTGTATATCTGTCTAAATCTTTTTTTGCCAGTGTTATTGCAGATTCTGCCGCATTAAGTTTTGCTTTTGCATTGGATTGGTCAAGTTGAATTCTCTGGAAATTAGCCTCTGCCTGCTCCAATTTAACTTTGTAATCAGCATCATCAATCACGGCAACCAAATCACCGGCTTTAACATGCTGGTTATCTGTTACATAAACTTCTTCAATCTGACCTGATACACGCGGAGCAACATTTACTGTAGTTGTTTCAACGTAAGCGTCATCCGTTGATTGATAGTGCATTTCATTTGCAATATAAAAACCTGCACCTACAAGCAATGCTGACACAATAACAAACGCTATTGTTCTTTTTACGCCTTTTTTAGCAGGTTTTGATGTTTCTTCTGTTTTTTGTTGTTCTTGGATATTTTCTTCCATCTTTTATAACCTCATTATATTTTCATCTGTACTTCTTTTTCAATATTTTGTCTGAAATTTATTATTGCATTGAGTAAGGTTTCTTTGTCTTCTTCGGTATGAATTTTGGGAAGAGAAGCCAAATAGTCCCTTACTTTTTGAGTGATTTCTTTTAAAGTATCAATACCTTGAGCGGTTAATTGCACTTTTCTAACCAGTCGATTATTTTTAGTATCAACATAACGTTCAATATATCCTGTACTTTCTAATGCACTCAACAATCTTCCCGTACTTGCTCGGTCTTTTAAAATCAATTTTGCAAGTTCTCGCTGACAAATACATCCGTTTGCATCGATTGTATCTAACACGATAAATTCGTCAAAGGTTATTCCAAGTTCTAACTTTTGGAACAATTGAACCGCCAAATATTTGCAATACTTTGCAGTTTGCTCTATTTGGTAATATATAGAATTGATGTAGTGCTGTGTTTTTTCCATAACCTTTGTTTAGATATTTCTATGTGTTGTGAAATTAATGTGTTGCATTTGCAACAATATTATGCTATCATACTATCAGATAAATTGCAAGCACTATTTCAAAGAGGTATAAACATTGAAAAATAAGATTATTACACTGTTACTGGCATGTTTTATAATAAATAGTATAACCCCATGTTT
Organism: uncultured bacterium; assembly: GCA_945833895.1. GTDB lineage: Bacteria > Cyanobacteriota > Vampirovibrionia > Gastranaerophilales > Gastranaerophilaceae > Zag111. Next base: position 14,619 of record CAMAGQ010000015.1, on the reverse strand, counting down.
TGCTATCAGCGGGAAAACAAAAGAGCCTAAAAAGGTTTCTATATCAAAAACACATAAATTGAGAGAAAAAAGCGATTCGTTCAAATACGAATATATTAATTATAACTGGTGGTCAAATTTCAACGATGAGATTTTAACTGGTTATATTGATAAAGCAATAAAAAACAACTATGGTTTAAAAATGGCAACAATTGCCGTTGATGAATACTATCAGGCAATAAAAATCCAATTTGCGAACGAATTACCGTCAGCAAGCGGCGGTTTTGGCATGGGTTATAGCAAAATGCCTTATACAACAAGTTCCGATTGGGGATTTTCGACACCTGCAATGGCTAGTTATGAAGTTGATTTGTTCGGTAAAAACCACAACAAAACAAGTGCTTCCAAAAAAGAATACGAAGGCTCTTTGCAGGATGAACGTGCAGCATATATTTCTATCGCATCAGCGGTTGGAACAACTTATTTAAATATTGTAAAACTTGATAAGATGATAGAATTGCAAGAACAAATTGTTCAGGACAGAAAATTAATATACGACTTGATGCTGGCAAGAAACAAAGAGGGCTTAACCTCTACGGCTGACACCGTAAAAGCAAACAAATCATATATTGCGGGTAATTCTGATTTAACGGAATACAAAAAGAACAGAACAAAATTATTAAACCAACTTTCGGTTCTTATCGGTGAAAACCCTAACAATTCCGAAAGTTTACAGCGTACAAATTACGACAACTTGAATTTTTCAGGGTTAATTCCTACAGAAATTTCATCAGATGTAATTATGCAAAGACCTGATTACATTAAGGCAGAAAAAATGGTTGAAAAATCAGGAATTGACGTTAAGATTGCAAGAAAAGAATTTTTGCCGACATTAAATATCAGTGCGATTGCGTTTTTCCTTGCTAACGACTTTGGAAGTATCTGGACAACTAAAAATGCTCTGACAATGCTTGGCGGCGGTTTAAACTTGCCTATATTCACAGGCGGACAAAGATTAGCAAATCTAAAACTGAAAAAAGATGTCTATGAAAGAGTTTTAAACAACTATTACCAAACAAACCTAACCGCAATCCAAGAGGTTAACGATGCTCTGGTATCAATAAAACTTGACGAAGAAAAATTCGCCGATACTCAAAAACAGGCAACATTGGAAAGAAGAGATTTTGATTACAGCACAAACAAATACAACGCAGGAACAATCTCTAAACTTGATTTGGTTCAAGTCAAAGAAAATGTGCTGTTTACAGACCAAAGAGTTGTTAATGACAAGGTTAATTGTCTGGTAAATTATATTGAATTATACAAAGTAACAGGAACTCAACTATAACAAAGGCTTAATCATATTTTTACTTACTAAACGCCGGTATTAAAAAGATACCGGCATATTTTTATACTTCCAGCAAAACATGTTCCAATTCATCTTCAAGAAGTGACTTTTGAAACTCTTCACATTCCATCATCATTTCAAAAATCTGTGCATATTCTTCCGTGTGTAAGACTTTTCCGATATCGTTGATTTCAAACATCTCAATCGTATAGAAAGAAGAGTTTTTATCGATAATATCAATAAATCCGGCTTTCGAATATAATTCAAGAAGTTTTTCAACAATTTTTACGGACTTACCCAGAAAACTTGCACACCTTATGAGTTCGATTTTTCCGTTGTTGTTGTGGCACGCGTATTTTAACATCTTAGAAAATATACTCAAAATTTCCTGTTCGTCGTATATTTTGGGTTCATAACTCATAAAATGCAGCCTTTTTGCATGAGTTCTGTCAAGAATTAAATCAAGCGTTTCTCTGTCCGCAGGATAATCGAAAAATATCAAATCTTCGCACTCGGGTATGTCTTGACGGGTGAAGGTATTATCAGAAATCGCACCGTAAGATTTAAGATTATCTTTAACGGATTTACTTTCGGCAAAGATTTTTATTTTCCTGCCTGACGTTTTAATGTAATCGTTCACATTCGTCATAATACCTGTTTTCATGCGGCAATCGTTAATTTTGTATGGGCATGTCTGAACAGGCTCATCATCTTTTAAAACTTCAGAATGAATATCATCAACAATTAACTGAACAGAAATATTCCCGTTAAATTCGTTTATTTGCGGGTGAAATGCAACATCTAACGCATCACCTGATTTTAAAGGAACATCGCCTTTTTTCCACCAAATCGCCGTGTATTCATCTCCGCCTGATGAAATATTCAAACGCAAATGAGAATTATCAGAGCCCATAAGCCTTTTCTGGGTTACTTTCAAATTGTGCATTGCAAAAATCGGACTTCTGTTTGATGCCCCGAACGGTTCAAGTTTAGAAATCTCTTCAACAAGTTCCACCGTAACATCTTTTGGCTCAACCACCATATCAATATTCACAAAAGGTTTAAGTTCTTTTGTTGAAGTATATTCTTTAACCGTGTTGTTAAGTGCTTTTTTAACGGTTTCAAAAGGAGTTTTTGCACCCGTAAACCCAAGCCCTGCTGCAAGTTTATGCCCGCCGAAGTTGTCAAACAATTCAGCGTTTGCCGAAATAACATCATACAAAGGCACACCCTCGATACTTCTTGCCGAACATCTGAACTGGTCTTTTTCTTTTACATAAGTCATCAGAAAGACAGGCTTGTAATATTTTTCAACAAGTTTTGAGGCAACAATTCCGATAATCCCGATATGCCATTCATCGCTATACAGAACTATTGCAGGGTTTCTATTGCCCTCTTTTTTAACCATTTCATCAGCTTGTAAAAAAGTTTCCTGACATAATGTTTGACGGATTTTGTTAAAATCATTCAACTGGGCAACCGCCATGACAACTTCCTGCGGATTTTCGGAAATCAAAACTTTTACGGCAGCATCAACGGTATCAAGTCTGCCTGAAGCGTTTATTCTCGGGGCAATTCCAAATGCGATATTTTCAGATGTTACTCCTTTTGTAATATCGTACCCCGCACTTTCAAGGAGCAGCTTCAAACCTTCATGCTTACCTCTTGAAATCAAATCCAGACCTTTTGTTACAAGGTATCTGTTTTCACCCAACAGCGGAACAACATCGGCAACCGTTCCAACCGCAATAAACGGCAGAATATCGTTTATAAACTCGGTTTTTTCATATTTTGTCAACAAAGCCTGAGCAACCTTGAAAGCAACTCCGCAACCTGCAAGATATGTCAAATATTCTAACTGTTTTGCACTCAATGATTCATCCAAAGCGTTCGGTGCTTTAGGGTTTACAATCGCATAAGCCTCAGGCAAAACTTCAGGTGCTTCGTGGTGATCAGTGATAATTACGTCAATAATTTTAAAACTGTTGATGAATTTAACCGCATCATAATCGGAAATTCCGCAGTCAACGGAAATTATCACACGAGGTTTTACGGTTGTCATAAGTTTTATGAGTGCTTTGTTATCAAACCCGTGACCTTCGTTTTCTCTGTCGGGAATATGATAAAACACATTCGCCCCTAAGTGTTTCAGCGTTTTATATAAAATAGAGGTTGATGTTACGCCGTCCGCATCAAAATCTCCGTAAATTACTATAACTTCGTTCTTTTCAATCGCTGTTGATAAACGGTTGACGGTCTTTTCCATGTCCGTGAAAACGTATGGTGAAGTTAACTTCATCTCCAGCGGATTTAAAAATTCGTGAATTTCTTCTTCTGTCTTTATTCCGCGTGAATATAACAATCTTTTTACTAACGATTTTTCGTTACTGTTTGTGGTTTCTATAATCCAATCTTTTCTCATACTTCCAAGTCCTATATTAAAATAATAACACATAAATCGGGGATATTAAATTATGTAAATTTCTTTATCTTTTCAAAAAGTCTATTAGAATATTAATATACAGCACTTATTGGGAGGGAATTTTATGAAAAATTTATCTAAACTGTTTGCGATTGCACTGGGAGTAGTTTTTGCAGGAACTACGGTCATGGCAGAAACAACACAATTCACACCGTTGAATTTCAGTGACAGCACTTCTGTAAGCACTTCAACAAAATCTGCAGTAACAACAGATACTCAAGGAAATGTACTTCTTGATCCCAGTCAGGTAACAGGCGGTACAAAAATGCAAAATGCAATCTTGCAAATAGATAACGCTCAAGTTGAAATCAGAAATAAACTGCTTGAATACAGAACAAATTACGCAAAAATCGACAGCCAGTATGAATCAACAAAGGCTGAAAGAAAAAATGCGAAAAAGAAAATTAAACAAGCAGAGAAAAAGATTAAAAACCTAGAAAGAGATAAAAAAAATATAAGAAAGAACTTTGAAAGAAAAAATAATATTTAATTAGATATTATGTAAATGAAATAATTAAGTGATTAGAAAACGGAATAATTTTCCAAAATCTAATCACTTTTTTATGATAAATTTCACCGCAAATATAAACATTTGTTACAAAAATTTTCCATATTGAAATCAGACAAACTCAAAAAACTTTATATTAATAACAAGAAGATATAAGGAGAGTTTACCATGGGTGACGGCGTAGAAGATATTAAATCGATTGACGAATTACGAAAAGCACAGGCGGCTTCACAAGCACAAGGCGGAAGCGTGCCGAATTATAATCAGTGGGCGCAGGTTCTTGAAGATTTGCAGACAGCAGGCGTTGCCTCAACAGGAACTTATGACGGAGATGTAAAATTACACTCTCAAATTGTCGAGAAAATAGAAAATTATATTATGGAAGTTCAAGAAACCCAGCGTCAGCAGGAAATAAAAAACGAAAATAACGATAATACAAAAGTTAATGAAAAGACCTCGCAGGATAAAGAACAGGTAATCAAAGCAAATGTAGCAAATGCAACAAGTTCCGTTATTATGGCGGATTACATGAAATATTATCACCTGTCATAAACTGGGGGAAATATTATTGTCTTCTTAATGAACGTAGATGTAGGATGTGGTAAATCTATGATTTACCGCATCAAAAAAATCTGTGATAAAATACATTTATGAATTATACAAGATTGTTTGTTCCCAATAGCATAGTTTTTATAACTATAGTTACAAGCAAAAGACGTAATATTTTAATTAATAATATAGAGTTGTTGAAATTTGCTATTACGAATGCGCATAAGTATTATAATTTTGTTATTTACGCAATTTGTGTGATGAATGATCATATTCATTTCCTTATAAAACCAGATGATATTAATGATTATTCAAAAATAATTTTACTGATAAAACGAACATTTTCTAAAAGAATAGATATTAGTTCTATTGCCGATTATAAACTAAGCGAAAGTAATGTTAAACGAAAAGAACGTGATATCTGGCAAAGACGTTATTGGGAACATACAATTAGAAGTGAGGAAGATTTATATCGTCATATAGATTACATTCATTATAATCCAATGAAACATTATCAAATTACACCAAAAGATTGGAAATATTCAACATTTAGCAATTTTGTAAGAAATGGGTATTATGATGTTAACTGGTGTAATTTTGATGATAAACATAAAATTTTGGATTTGGACTATGAATAATAATTTTTTGATGCGGTAAATCATAGATTTACCACATCCTACAAATTTTATTTTGATAACACACATTTTTCAATTTCTACAATAAAATCATAAACTGAAATATCCAAAACTTCTGATATTTTTACCAAATGTAATATTGAAACACTTGAGGCATTGCCTTTATCTATTCTTTTGAGATAATTTTTCTTTATTCCCGTAAGTTCAGACATCTGATTTAACGTTAACCCTTTTAATTCTCTATAATATTTTATCCTTTGCCCTAACAATTGCAATATTTCACTCTTTTTTATCATTGATTTCTCCTGTTATGCTACATTTAATCCTATTTTAATAAGATATAGTCATATTATATTAAGTTGATTGAGATAAGTCAATAGTTTATCATAATGTGAAAGAAGAAGATTAAAACATGATAAATGAAAAAATATGTAAAAAAATCAAATTGGAAAGAGTTAAAAAAGGGTTTACTCAAGAGGAATTAGCCCTTCGTGCAGAGATTAATAAAAACACTATTTGGAAGATTGAAACAGGACAAGTTTCACCAAATCTTAAAACTCTTGAAAAAATTGCAAATGCCTTAGAAATTGAATTCCAAAAATTAATGGATATATCAAAAATTGATATGTAATTAAACAACTAAGATGTAGGATGCGGTAAATCTATGATTTACCGCATCATTTAATCTAGCGTTTTAATTTGAAAAATCTCGCAACAAATACCGCACGTCCAACAAATCGGTCACGTTTCAGTGTTCCCCAATATCTGCTATCGTATGAATTTCCACGGTTATCGCCCATCATAAAATAACTGTCCTCAGGAAGTACGAACGGGCCGCATTTTGCAACAGATGTGTTCATCAGCATAAATTCGTTGGCTTCGTCGTTTTTAACGCATGGGGTGTAATCGTACGCACTTTTTATATACGGTTCGTCCATTTTTTTATCGTTTATATAAACGTAAGCGGCACCGTCGTTCTCAAATTTAACCTCAACTTTATCCCCCGGAACTCCGATAACCCTTTTAATATATGCAACATCTTTGCACAAAATTCCTGTCAGTCGTGATAACAGCGGCAGCGGGCTTTTTGATAGTTGTGTTGAAGGCGGATAAAATACCATAACATCTCCGCGTTTGGGAGAGGTAAAAAATCTTGAGTAACGTTCTACAAGAATTCTGTCGCCTTCAATAAGTGTAGGATTCATTGAGCCTGACGGAATCCAACGGATTTCGCAGACAAAAAATCTTATTAAAATTACCATTACCAAAACAAAAAGGATTGTTTCAATAATGTCACCGAGTGAACTTTTTTTATATTCTGCGTATTTGGGCTCAAAATCATCTAAAAATAACTGAACCTTCACAGGTAATTTTGACTTAAACGCAAGCCACATCGCTTCTTTTCTTTCTTTTATATTTGATTTAATTTGTTCCCATAAGTTGGTTTCTTTAGACATTGCCCAACAACTCCAAAAACTCTTCAAGTGCTAACCTAAATTTATTTTCAGGCAATATTTTTATTTCATTACCTGCTTTCTGTATATAATTATTTAACAAACCTTTCGTTTTTTCAATACCGGAAGAATAATTATCCTCTTTGCTTCCCAAAATTACGGGTGCATTGTAAATTCCGTCCTCGATATCGCTGTTATAAGGTTTTGTTTTATCAAAAGTTGTCATATTCAAAATATCATCACGAATTTGAAATGCTATACCAAGGTTGAGTGCAAACTCGCTCAGGCTGTTCATATTGTATTTAGAGGAATTATCAAGCATTGCACACGATAAAAAAGCGGTTTCAAAAAGATACCCCGTTTTATTTTTGGTTTTATCTATGTAATCTTCAATAGTGCCGACTTTGAAACGAGAAAAGTTTTGATTAACCTCTCCGATACACATTTTTTCTATTGTTTGCGAAAACAGTTGAATAACCTCTACATTGCTCAGTTTGCACAATTTTGAAAGAGCAACGGACAAAAGATAATCGCCTGCAATTACTCCTAATTTGTTCCCAAATTCGCAGGAAATCGTCTTATTTCCTCTACGCAAATCGCTTTCATCTATAATATCATCGTGGATTAGTGAAGCATTATGGACAATTTCTACTACTGACAAGACTTCCAGTTGTTTTTGAGAAAGTTCTTTGCCTAGTGCTTTGAAATATAAAACAGGCAAAACTTCCCGCAATCTTTTTGAAGGAGCAAGCAAAAATTTTTTCAAAAAAGATTGCATCGGCTCAGCTAGAGAAATTTCTTCGGTAATTTTATTTTCTATTATTTCTATTTCAGAGTCGGCAATTTGTTTTATTTTTTTATATCGCTCGTTAAAGTTACTCGTCATTTTTTTCTTGTTCTTCTTTTTTGTCTTGTTCGTTAACCTTTTGGAGTTTTAAATAGTTTACCTTATCCCAGCTCAAATCAATATACTGAATTTGGCTATCCACATTTGAAATTTGAGGCAAGATAGTATAAATTCGTTTTATCCTTTCGTAAACCGTACTGTCTAATACTCCCAGGCGAATATTTATGGTATGAATTTTGACAAAAACATCATTTGATTTTCTGATATCGATATACTCAACTTTTTCATTAGAATAAGTTTCGACCGCTTCAACAACACGTTCAATTTCTTTGATTTTCTTGACTGAAATTTCTTTTTTCAAACTTTGCGGTGATGTTATGATTTTCAAAATTTCTTTATCAGGAATATTCATGTAACTTTTATTCGTTATCAGCACTCCGTCAGAAGTGAAAAAGGCTGACGGCGGATTGTGTAAGTCCGTTTTAATTATCGCAATCGGAACACGTTCCCTGATTATAATCTGAAATCTTGCAGGAAAACCGTAACGTCTGATATACGCTTTTTTAATAACAGGAATTTTGTAAATTTTCTGCATTAACGGTTTTGTCTTAACCAAAAATATCGGAAGTTTCGGAACATCAAGTTCTCTTATTGAGTTATATATGACAGAATCAGGAATTATTCTGTTATTGACGATTTCTACCGTTTTTTCAGGATATTTGAACGCATCAGGTGCAAGATACCACTGCGGTAATTTTATTATGAAATATGACAGTACAACAAGTCCGACCGTAACAAAAAATCTCAGGAAAGATTTTAATAGATTAAGTTTTTTACGCTTTTTTCGTATCTTTCTTTCCATTTTTTTATAACGCACAGAATTTTTTATAGAAGAAAAATCCTCCTGCTTTCCGTTATATCTTGGTCTGTCTGTATTGTCTGTCATTATTTATTTAATCCTGCTCCGTTCAGAATAATTTGTACCAGATTGTCGTATGTAATCCCCATTGCTAAAGCTTGAGCCGGCAAATCACTTGTTTCGGTCATTCCCGGAGAAGTATTGATTTCAAGTACATACGGAATACCGTTAACAATATGAAAATCTACTCTGGAAAGACCTTTGCAGCCTGCTGTGTGGAAGGCTGTTATTGCGATTTCTTTAACTTTTGCTGTTAATTCTGCACTCAATTCGGCAGGAACGATAAATTCTGTCATTCCTTTTGTATATTTGCATTCGTAATCGTACCATTCGTGTTTAGGACGCATTTCGAGAATTTCTGTTGCAAAGAGTCCGTCTTGACCCTCCAAAACTCCTACTGTTGCCGCCGTTCCTACTAAATATTCTTCAATTAGTACATCATCATTATATTTTAGTGCATCTTTGTATGCGGTTTCAAGTTCGTCAGGTGTATTAACTTTTGTCATTCCAAAACTTGAACCTTCACATACAGGTTTTGTAATCAACGGATATTTCAAATCTTTTGTTTTTTCTTTTACGTCGTCCCCTTTTTGCACAAAAACCGATTTAATCAGCGGAATTTCAGGACAAGTTGAAAGAATACGTTTTGTATATTCTTTATTCATGCAAACAGAAGACGACATAACCCCGCAACCTGTATATGGGATTTGCAAGATTTCCAAAATCCCTTGGATACAACCGTCTTCGCCGTATTTTCCGTGAAGTGCGTTATAGGCATAATCGTAATTTCCGTCTTTAAGTTTTTGAGCGATGTTTTTATCAACCTCAACAAGTTCTGAGTTTTTATAACCAAGTCTTTGCAAGGCTTCGTAACATCCTTTCCCCGAGCGTCTTGAAACTTCCGCTTCTGAAGACAATCCGCCGCATAGCACTGCGATTTTAGCATTTTTATCTATTTTTTGTACAATATTTTGCATAATTCGTTTTCCTTCTCATTTTTTCCGCCCAAAAATATTATTTCAGGTTCTAATTCAATATCGTATTTTTCTTTCACTTTTGAATATAAATCAAACATAAGACTTAAAATATCAAGGGAAGTTCCGCAATTGTCGTTTACGATAAAGTTTGCGTGATTTTCCCAAATCCTTACACCGCCGCAAGAAAGAGTTTTTGCTCCGATTGAATCCAACAGCCTGCCTGCGGAATTTCCTTGCGGATTTTTGAAAATACTTCCGCAATTAGGCAAAGCCAAAGACGGCTGATGATTTTTGCGGAATTGTAAATTGCTGTCCATTTGTGCTTTAATTTCGTCTTTAGATTTTGGTGTTAATTCAAACTCAGCCTGTAATACAATTAAATCTTCGCTTTGACAAACAGAAGAACGATACCCGAACCTCATTTCATCTTTTGAAAGTCGGATAATTCCTTTTGTTTTTGAATAGCATAAGGCTGAAACAAAGGTATCGCTTACGGCTTGAGAGTTTGCGGAGGCATTCATATAGACTTCACCGCCAACAGACCCCGGAAAACCAATCATAAATTCAAGCCCCGACAGACCGCTTTCACAAACAGTTTGTGCAAGTTTTGGACCTTTGACACCTGCTCCTGCGGTAACTGTATTGCCGTTTATGCTGATATCGGTCATTTTTGCGGTCAAAACGATTGCCCCGTCGTAACCGTCTGAAGAAACCAAAGTGTTTGACAAATTTCCGAAAACTTTTATTGACGGGTGATTTTTAAAGATATTTTCACACTCTTCAATACTTTCAGGATAAAAAACTTCTTTAATAATGCCGCCTGTTTTAAAAGAAGTTAATTTTCTGATATCAAAGTTTTTCTCAGAAATTATGCTCAATTTTTACACCTTTGTTTCGCTTAAACTCAACAATTCCTTGCCAAGATTTGTAATCGTTCCTGCACCCAGCCCGATAACGACATCGCCTGATTTTAGGGTTGGCAAGAGTTTTTTTGCAACTTCGTGCATATCGCCTGAAAGATTTTCGCAAGGAATATCAAGTTTTTCCTTCAATTCGTTTGTGAAAGCGGTAGAATTAACGCCTTCAATCGGCTCTTCACTTGCTGCATAAACATCTGTGACAACAATTCTATCTACATCTGAAAACGCTGTCATGAACTCGTTCCAGAGATTTTGCAATCTTGTGTATCTGTGCGGTTGGAAAACAGCAATAACATTTCTGTCTTTAAACGATTTTGACGCTGACAGAGTTGCTTTAATTTCTGTCGGATGGTGTGCGTAATCATCATAAACTGAAATTCCGTCAAATTCGCCGACTTTTTGAAACCTTCTGCCCATTCCGATAAATGTTGCAAAGTGCGGATTTACACGCTCCATTTCAATTCCTGCCTGATGCAAACTTGCCCAAACAGCCAATGAATTATAAACGTTATGAACACCTTTTAGGCAAATTTTCAAATTGGTTTGTAATTTTCCTTGATAATAAATATCAAAACTTGTAAAATCCTCCGCATAATTTATGTTTTTAGCACAATAATCGGTATTTCCGCCGATTGAATATGTTATAAATTTTGCATTATTTGCAGGTTCGTGTTCGGTGAAATATTTAACAAGTCTTTTCACTCCGTCATTATCCGTATTTGCCAGAACAATACCGTTTGGACGGATATTTGATATAAATTTTTCAAAAGTTTCCAGAATTGATTCCAGACCGTTTTTGTAAAAATCAAGGTGGTCAGGCTCAAGATTGTTTACTACAACAAGGTTTGCGGAATATTTAACAATAGTTCCGTCGCTTTCATCTAATTCTGCGATAAAATATTTTTCGTTTGTTGCATTTGCATTGGAATCCAATTCCGGAATTACACCGCCGACTACGTAAGACGGCTTATATCCTGCTTTCTCAAGCACATAAGAACTCAAACCGCTTGTGGTAGTTTTTCCGTGAGTTCCTGAAAATCCTATAAAATATTCTTCATGTTGAGCAATTTCTACAAGCAAATCAGACCTGTGCCAAATCGGCAAACCAAGTTCTTTTGCTCTGCGAAGTTCCGGATTGTTTTCTTTAATCGCTGTACTTACAACAACAACGCAATCTGACGGAACATTTTTTGCATCATGCCCGATTGAAACTCTCGCCCCTAATTTTCTTACTTTTTGAACATATTTGCTATCGTTTAAATCTGAACCGGAAACCTCAAAACCCTTTTGTAATAAGAATTTTGCAAGCCCGCTCATTCCAACTCCGCCGATAGCTATAAAATGATATTTCTTTTTCAACTTTTTATCCCTACTATCTATATTTTTCTCTACATCTTCTCTAAATTATAATACCAAAATAGAAATTCTGTCCGAATATTATAATTTTTTAACAATATATTACTTTTTGTGCTAAATTTGTAGTATGATAACAAAACCAATAGGAAAAATTCCCGAAATATTAATTTATAAAGTACCCCAAAAGCAAACAGTTGTCGGATACACTTATCACAAGTGTGGTTTTCCTACATTATACAGAATGGCAGACACAAAAACAGGACAACTTGTAGGTGAAATGCTCGGGGATGTTGTTGTACACGACAAAAGTATTCACCAAACTTTTTATCCTATAAATGAACCGTACAAAACGTTTTATATTGCAGAATTAAAAATGGATGAACGCGGTCAGGGCTACGGAAGTAAATTCATACAATTTGCAAAGAATTTGAGTAAACAATTTGGCGGTGAAGGTCGAGTTCACCTTGTTGCAAGCAGATTGTACGACAGAGAACGCCCGCCGCACGTATTTTACAAAAAACTCGGATTTGTTTCCAATAACAAGTTTATGAATGATTATCTTGATGATTGCATAAAATCAAAAACTCCGCTTGAGTCTGAACTTGCATGTAATCTCAATATGTACCTCCCGATTGAGGGTGAAATTTATACAAATAATCACAAATCAAAATTTCAATCTTTTATAAATTTCTTGAAAAGATTTCTTTAGTCCATAAAATATAGATATGATTTATTTTTTCTATGGGGATGAGGAATTTAATATTTCAAACGAAGTCAAGAAATTCAAAGATTTACTTGATAAAAATTTTATTGAAATGAGTTACAAGTATTATAACCACCCGAAATTCCCTGATTTAGTCGCTATTTTGAGAACTCAGCCGATGATGTTCGGGAAAATGCTTATAGAAATCAATTGCCTGAACTATTTGTGCGGAAAGTCTGACGACAAAGCCTTTGATGATAAACAACTCGCGGAAATTACGCAGGCTCTTGACAGTTGCAGTGAAAGCCTTGATATAATTCTAACCGCCGTAATTCCAGAAGACAGCCAGAAGAAAATTGACAAAAGAAAAAAACTTTTCAAACTGTTTTCAAAATATAACGCAAAAGAATTTGCAAAAATTCCGTCATACAAAACCGCAGAACTTGAAAGTTGGATAAAACAACAAGCAAAAGGAAAAGATTTAAAAATATCCGATGATGTTGCATCAATAATACTTCTGCAAGTCGGTTCAAACTTGAGATTGCTTGACTCAGAACTTGAAAAACTGAAAATTTACGCAAATGATAAACCTGTCACAAAAGAAATGGTCAAAGAAATTTGCGTAATCAACGAAGATATATTTATTTTTGCGGATTATCTCATAAACGAAAACAAAGCGAAAACGCTTGAAGAATACCACAAACTTTTATCAAAAAAACATCCGCTTGAAATTTTGTCGGTTTTGCATACAATTATCAGAAATAAAATTCAGGTAAAAGCATATTCAGTCAAACATTCGCCTGATGAAATTGCAAAGCTGCTAAATATGCACCCTTACCGAGCAAAATTAGAAGTGCAAAAGTTGAAAAATATTTCGCTGAAAAATCTTGTCAAATTGAAAGAAAATATAACAGAAGCCGAGTACAAAATTAAAACAGGTCAATCTGCACTTGATGTTGACAGGGAGGTTGAATATGCTATATTACGATAGTTCAATCGGACAAAAAATCCCGAAATTGATAGACTATTTCCACAAAGGAATAATTGACGAGGATAAAAATATCAGCCACTGCTTGCTGTTTTGGGGTACGGATATCACTTTGCAATGCGGATTAGCCCTTGAAATTGCACGACTTTTGAACTGCAAAGAGGATAAATCAACCGACTGTAATTGCCTGAATTGCCGCTGGATAAGAGAACAAACTCACCCTTCCGTAAAAATTTATACAAGACTTGATTTTAAAGAGGCTGACACCTCAAACTCTGATGATGAGGACTCTTCAAAAGGTAAACGAAATATTAATATAAGTCAGGCAAAATCTATTATTAATGAATTGTCAATCTCAAGTGATTACCACAGGGTTTATATTTTTTGCGACAGGGATGAGGACGGAAATCTTCTGCCGTTGAATCAGATGAACTTCCCTGAAGCGACTTCAAATGCACTGTTAAAAACCTTTGAAGAACCGCCGAAAAATACAACTTTTATTTTCTTGACAAAAGATAAAACAGACGTTATTTCAACTGTTGTATCAAGGGCACAGTCGTTTTTTGTACCTGCGATTATGAGCGACGATGGCGGCTATTCGCTTGTAGAAAACGCTATTGCAAATTATTGGACGTTTGATAGAAATAAAGTTCTTGACCTTGAAAACACCTTGCTTGGTTTGATTGCGGAAAATGATACAAAAGATGTGTTTATTCAAATTCAAAATTATATGCGGGAAATTCTCAAGGCAAATTTTCATAATAAACCGCTGTTTTATAGAATTACAGAGGATTTGAAATTTGTTGAAGAAGCCTTGCAGCAGGTGACACTTTCCAGAATGAATATCCAAACCGTCGTCGAAAACCTTTGTTTCAAATTGCTTTTGAAGGGGTAGATGTTGATTTGACAAATGTAAATCTAACTAAGTTTTAGACTTCTTTTACATTTACCCCT
>CAMAGQ010000014.1 GCA_945833895.1 uncultured bacterium | reverse complement strand
CCGCGTTTCATTTTGTTCATCATTTTCATTGCTTGAACCATTGCTTTTTGTTCGTTCTTTTTGCCAAAACCGCCGAACATCTTTTGCATTTTGTTCATTCCGCTCATCATCTGACGCATTTGCTCAAACTGTTTTACGTAAATATTAATCGTGTGCAAATCCATTCCGCAGCCCTTTGCGATACGTTTTTTTCTTGACGTATTCATTAGTTCCGGATTTTCACGCTCTTCAGGGGTCATGCTTTGAATAAACACTTCTATCTTTTTAAATTCCGTTTCACTTGCGTGGGAAATCTTTTCTCTGTCTGCTTGTTTTAGGTTTATCCCCGGAATCATTCCCAAAATTTGATCCATTGAACCAAACATTTTCATTTGCTTTTGCATATTCATAAAATCATTATATGAAAACTGTTCTTTTTGGATTTTTTCTTGCATTTTGAGGGCTTCTTTTTCGTCAAAAACTTCCTGTGCACGCTCAACAAGTGAAACAATATCACCCATCCCCAAAATTCTTGTTGCCATACGCTCAGGGTAGAAGTCCTCCAGTGCGTTAAGTTTTTCGCCTGTACCTGTTAATTTGATTGGTTTACCAGTGCAGTGAACAACGGACAACGCTGAACCGCCTCTTGAATCACCGTCCAATTTGGTTAGGATAAGACCGGTTACCCCGATTTGAGCATCAAAATTTTCAGCAACGTTAACCGCCTCTTGCCCTGTCATAGCATCAATTACCAGAAGTTTTTCCTGCGGTCTGAATACTCTGTCGATAATCAGCAATTCTGCCATCATTTCAGTATCAATTTGCAATCTTCCTGCGGTATCAAGGATTAAAACGTTAAAACCTTTTTCTTTTGCATAATTAATTGCGGATTGAACAATGTTTTGAACATCTTTGCTGTCAGGAATTGTAAAGACTTCGCAGCCGATTTCAGTTCCTAAGGTTTGAAGTTGTGAAATTGCCGCAGGACGATACACGTCACAGGCAACAAGCAGTGGATTTTTACCGTCTTTTTTTAGTTTTACGGCAAGTTTTGCTGATGATGTGGTTTTACCTGAACCTTGCAGACCTAACATCATTATCAAGGACGGATGCCCGTCAAGTTTCAAAGGTTGAAGTTCTTTTCCCAGAAGTTCTACAAGTTCGTCATGCACGATTTTTACCAACTGCTGTGACGGGTCAACTCCTTGCAAGATATTTTCACCTTCAGCCTTATCTTTTATTGATGATATAAACGATTTGACAACTCTTAAATTAACATCAGCTTCAAGCAGTGCCCTTCGGATTTCTCTCAGTGCCTCCTGCATATTTTCCTGAGTTAATTCCTTATTTCGTGTTCCGGAAATTATATTCTGTAATTTTTCGCTTAAATTATCAAACATACACAATCCCTTTTGTAAAATAGTAAATCTTATATTAATATTAGCATAAAAAAGGGAATTTATATTAAAGGCTTACAAATTCGTAGATTCGCTCATATAATAACGTAAAAACTCTTAACTTTTTATACAAAATTTTAAAAACATTATTCAAGACTTCATTATTATCATATTTTAGTCTGTAGGATGTGGTAAATCTATGATTTACCGCATCAAATTATGTATCTTAAAAATTTCAGTCATTTTGAGGGTAACAATTTTTTACACCCGAAGAATCTGTACTCCCGTCATTCTGAGGAAGTGAAACGACCGAAGAATCTTTTTGGACTATTGGAAGTAGATCCTTCGCTGCGCTCAAGGATGACCACACTGCGATAACAGAATTTTACAAGCGTTTGAGTACCCCTAATACATTTACCCCTAGTCAGGGTGACGAAATGTTGTCACCAGTGGAATACACCGTTTTATTAAAAAACATTAGTCCATTTGAGCAATCGGGCAGAGTGATTTGTAATATTTTACCAACTGCAAGTCAATTTCCGCATAAACCGCACACTGGTCATTTTTCGCATTCGCCAAAACTTCCGATGTCGGGGCAACAATCAGCGAAGTGCCGATTGCACTTGAATCTTTGCCTGCGGTTTTTGTCTGGTTTGATGTTACCAAATAAACCTGATTGTCATAGGCTCGTGTTCTGTTTATCGCTTCCCACATTTCCTGAGCGTATTTTAACGAATTTATATCGTTATAAATCTCGTTCGGGATAATCCATGATGAAGGCTGAACAACAATATCTGCCCCTGCTTTTGAAAGATTTTTGTATAATAAAGGAAATCTGACGTCATGGCTTATCGCAACTCCGATTTTGCCAAAATCAAGTTTTAAGGTCGCAATTTCTTCGCCTGGGGTGAAAATTTCCCGTTCGTTTCCGCCCATATAGTCAAACAGGTGGATTTTACGGTATTTGCCGAGAGTTTCGCCGTTCCTATTTATAACAAAAGTTGTATTGTAATAATTTATCCCCGATTTTTCAATTACAGAACCCGCAACAATATTGGTGTTGTATTTTTTTGCAAGTTCTTTTATAAACTCTATTGTTTCACCGCCGTTTTCGTCAACCGCAATCTGAGTATAATTTTCGTAATCGTTTCCTGTCGAGAAAAATTCAGGCAAAACCACTAAATCAATTTGCTTATCAGAAAATTTCTTTACAAAATGTTCAACTTTTTTTAAATTTACGTCGAGTTTTCCAAACGACGGATTTACTTGAATATTTAATATTCCAATCATATTAAGTCCTTTTTTATTAGTTTTGGCAAGACTGATTTTGGCGAAGTCTACAGATTTTCAAGTGCTGCGATTTTCATGTCTTTGAAATCGGGAATTCTGCCCGTCCAGATTTTTTCTGCCTCAACCGCTTGGTGAATGAACATATCCACCCCATTAATCGTTTTGTAACCATATTTCTGTGCAAGTTTCAAAAGTACTGTTTTTTTCGGGTTATAAATCACATCATAAACAATAGCACCCTGCGGAAGAGTCTTGAGTTCAGGTTCTTCGACAGGTGTCATATCCGCTGCTCTGCCTTGCATGCCGATAGGTGTTGTATTCACCAGAATATCAATATCTGACAAATCCCTTATACTTTGAATTTGATACGCGTTAAATTCAATGTTCGGGAATTTACTTCTAAGATAGTTCAAAAGTTCTATTGAATTAGGAATGTTTCTCGTATAAATCTTTATCTGCTTAACCTGTTCTAACGCAAACGCAGTAATCGCAGCTCTTGCGGCTCCGCCTGTTCCTAAAATTCCTATTGTTTTGTTTGCAAGTGTAATTTCTCTAGGTATTGCGTTTCTAAACCCTAAAACATCGGTGTTGTAACCTTTCATTGTTCTGTCAGGGTTTATTTTAACCGTGTTTACCGCACCGATTAAATCTGCTGACATGTCGATTTCGTCAAGAAACATCGTAACAGGAAGTTTCAGCGGGATTGTCACGTTAAAACCCGCAAAATCGTGGTATTTTAAATATTTAATCCTATCGACCAGTTTTTCCGGCGGGGTTTCAAGAATTTCATACGTGTAATTCAAATTAAGGCTATTAAACCCGGCTTGATGAATATATGTTGAAAGCGAATGCCCCAAAGGATAACCGATTAAGCAGTATTTTGTTCGTTCTGTTTGGTTTATGCTGTCAGGAGTTTGTGCGGTTTCATCAGTTACAACAGGCTGGAAAACGCTTGTCTGCACAGGTTGTTGTTCAGGTTGTGGTGAAATTCTTTGATATGAAAAAATTGGAGCAAAATTATTTGCATAATTATTTTGTACCGTTTGATTAACTTCGTATTGCGGTTGAAAATGCGGCGGTTCTTGGTGTTGCGGGGGTTCTGTAGAAATTGCAGGTTGTTCTTGTCTTGAAATATAAGTAGTTGACCACGACGAAACTGGCTGAGAATTACCGTAGTCAGAGTTTTGATAAGTCGTTTGAACTTGCTGTTGTTCGGGTTGAGAAACGTAACTTGTCTGTGGTGTGTGGCTTAACGCACTAAAACCGCTATGTTGTGGTTGTTCCGCGGGTTGCGGAGAGTCACCGCTTTCTGCTTCCATCTGTTTTTTCAACTCCATAAGGGTAATACTAACCCCTTCGGATTTTAGTTGTTTATATCTTGCAAATAGTTCTTCTTTACTTACCGTCATTTTACAGCCTTTTTGTTATATTTTCTCTTCATTTTTATTATACAAAAATTTTGAGATTTGCACAAGCTTACATTATTTTTTCTCCTCTTTTCTGACAAATTTCAAATCATAACCCAAAATATCCGCAATAATAAGCATTTCCCTATGAGTAATAGTTTCATTTCTGAGTTTGTTAGACAGATTTTGCATTGAATACGGTTTATTTAAATGTTTGCCAAGGCTTTGAGCAAGTTCACTCAAACTAACATTCACATCAAGAAGTATTTTTTTCAATTCAACAATTATAGACATAATTCGCTCCATGTAAAGCCTCTTCCGCATTTTTTGATGCGGGACAAATAGCAATGCCCGACGGGACATTGCTAATGTTTGAAAACTCGTATGGGGTTATGATTTCGGTTGACGTGAATGGTGCAGGACAACCTCCAAATCGCTGGGGTTACGATTTGTTCACTTTCCAACTATTGGATAGTGAACTTTTACCGATGGGAAATCCAAAAACAATTTACAATGACGAAAAAAAGTATTGCAATCCTACATCTTCTAATCCACTTAACGGAATTGGTTGTGCGGAAAAAGCAATAAAAGATTTGAATTATTTTAAACAAATCGTCAATTAATTCTACGCTTCTTCAATATTTTCGGTGTTTTCAAGTTCTTTTTTATAGGAGCATTTTGCACTTGAACAGGTGATTGTTGTGCCTTTTTTGAGAACTTTTTTAACCAATAAACTGCCACATTCAGGACATTTTTCGCCTGTCGGTTCGTTCCATAGTACAAAATCACACTCAGGATACTTGTCACATCCGTAAAATATCGTTCCGCGTTTTGATTTACGCTCTACAATCGTTCCTTTTCCGCATTTCGGGCAGGTTACGCCTGTTGATTTTCGGAATGGTTTGCGATGTACGCATTCAGGGTTTGTGCATTCCAAGTATTTGCCATACGGTCCGATTTTGAATATCATATCAGATCCGCATTTTTCGCATTTTTC
Organism: uncultured bacterium; assembly: GCA_945833895.1. Taxonomy (GTDB): domain Bacteria; phylum Cyanobacteriota; class Vampirovibrionia; order Gastranaerophilales; family Gastranaerophilaceae; genus Zag111. The sequence goes on along the minus strand of CAMAGQ010000014.1, from coordinate 15,477 downwards.
TTCGCAAACTTCCTGAACCTTCGGTGTTGAATTTTCTTCTCCGTTCTCTTCTTCAAGTTCTTGCATAACATTCAGCGACATAGCCGTTTTGCAATCAGGATAGCCCGAACAGCCCAAAAATTGTGAACCTGTCTTGCTTGTTCTTAATACCATTGGTTTTCCGCAGTTCGGACATTTGATTTTCGTTTCAATAGTAACCCTTTGAACTGTTTTCATTACGGAATTTACTTCCTCCATAAACGGAGCATAAAAATCTTGCAAAACTTTGACCCAAATGGCTTGTTTTTCTGCGATTTTATCAAGTTTTTCTTCCATGCCTGCCGTGAATTTGTAATCCATAATATCCGCAAACTGGCTTACCAACTGTTTAGAAACCGTACGTCCAAGAAGTGTCGGGCGAAGTGCCTTATCCTTTTTCTCAACGTATTTTCTTGTCTGAATAACGGTGATAATCGTTGCGTAAGTAGACGGACGACCAATTCCGTATTCTTCAAGAGCCTTAACAAGTGAGGCTTCATTGTATCTTGGTGGCGGTTGTGTAAAGTGTTGTTTAGGTTCGATTTTTTTACATACAACCTTATCACCTTTTTCTAAATCAGGGATTTTCTTATCGGAATCCTTGCTTTCATCGTCTTCCACATCGTTATAAAGTGTCAAAAAGCCGTCAAACGTAACTTTGCTTGTACCTGCTCTCAGTGTGTAATCGCCTGATGTGATTTCCAGAGTTTTGTTTGCAATCTCGGCAGGTGCCATCTGAGATGACATAAATTTTTCCCAGATTAATTTGTACAATTTATACTGATCATTATCCAGATATTGCTTGATACTTTGAGGTGTTCGCTCAGGATAAGACGGACGGATTGCTTCGTGGGCGTCCTGAACGTTTTGTTTGCCTTTTACATAAACATTCGGTTTCTCAGGATAATATTTTTCGCCGTAATTTTGCATAATAAAATCGTGAGCCATGTTCTGAGCATCGTCTGAAACCCTGACACTATCGGTTCTCATATAGGTAATCAAACCGACAGGAGTACCGTCAATTTCGATACCTTCATAAAGTTTCTGTGCAACCTGCATTGTCTTTGAAACCCCGAAACCGAGTTTGGAACTTGCCGCACGCTGCATTGTTGAAGTTATAAACGGTGCTGTAGGCTTACGTTTTGTCGATTTCTTTGTAACCTTTGAAACTTCATACTCGGTTTGCGGATTAGTCAGGTAATCCACGATTTTCAGTGCTTCTTCTTTATTCTTAATAGTTTTTTCAACAGATTTATTTTTTATCTTAGATAATTCCGCATCAAAAGTTTTTCCGTCTTTGTCAAGGTTTGCGTGAATTGACCAATATTCCTGCGGAACGAACGCTTCAATTTCATCCTCACGTTCGCAAATCATTCTCAGCGCAACCGACTGAACTCTTCCTGCCGAAAGATTTCTGTTACCGATTTGTTTCCACAAAACAGGGCTTAACTTAAACCCTACAAGCTTGTCAAGAATTTGTCTTGTTTGCTGAGCCTGAACCATATCCATATCGATAGAACGCGGATTTGCTACAGAATATTTCACCGCTTTTGGTGTAATTTCGTTGAACACAATTCTGTAAATCTTTTCATCAGGAACTTTCAGCACCTGACGTACGTGCCACGCAATCGCTTCTCCCTCGCGGTCGGGGTCGGATGCAAGGTAAACTCTGTCAACTTTTTTTGCTAAGTCGTTTAATTTTTTTACTACCTGCTGTTTTCCGGGGATTATTTCAAATTTAGGTTCAAAGTTGTTATTAACATCAAACCCTAAGTTCTGAGTTGCAGAATCCTTCGTCGGTAAGTTTCTTATGTGTCCGTAACTTGCCTCAATTTGAAATTCACTTCCCAAAATTTTTTTTATTGTTTTCGATTTAGCCGGTGACTCGACTATTACTAATGATTTTTCTTTCGCTTTAGTTTTAGTTTCTGCCATTTATTTTCTATACCTTTTTATATCTATCCCCGTCACACTGTTTTATTATGCCTTTAAGCTCCATTGTTGTCAAGTTCATCAACAAATCATCCAGTTTCATTTTCGTTAACCCGAGTAATTCGTCAATTCCCCTGTCTTCAACTTCAAGATTTTTGTAAATTACTTCTTCTTCGCAAGTCAACATTGGAAGAACCAACTGTTCAGACGTTTGTCCTTTCTTTATCTCCCAATTTAGTGCGTTTAAAATATCTTCGCTTTCGGTCACAAGAGTTGCACCGTTTTTCAACAATTTATAAATCCCTTGAGTATTCGGATTTGATATCATCCCCGGAACACACATCAACTCTCTGCCCTGTTCAAGCGTTAAGTTTGCCGTAATCAACGCTCCGCTTTTCAGTGAAGCTTCCGTTACCAAAGTTCCATAGGACAATCCTGACACTATGCGATTTCTCTGCGGAAATCTGAATTTTACAGGTTCAAATGTCGGATAATATTCCGTAAGCACCGCACCGTAGCCGTTTTCAATATTTTGGTAAAGGGTTTTATTGCTTGCAGGATATGTATAATCAAACCCGCTTGCAATTACGCCGATTGTTTTTAAATTGTTTTCAATTGCGGAAGTATGTGCAACCGTGTCAATTCCTGCCGCTAAGCCTGAAACAATACAAATATCGGTGTTGTTCAATCCTGAAATAATTTTGCGTAAATCCTCTCTGCCATAAGAACTTGCCTTTCTTGAACCGACAACAGCAAGTGTTCTTTCAAGATTACATTCTGAAAGTTTGCCTTTATAATACAAAACAGCAGGCGGATTGGAAATTTGTTTCAACATTTTAGGGTAATTATCGCTTTCGTAAGTTATAAAATTTATCCCTCGTGTTTCAACCTCTGTGAACGTTCTGTCAATATCAACCTTATCTCGCAGACGTAAGAAATTCTCAGCCTTTTTAACGCTCAAACCTTCAATGTTTTTCAAAGCGTCCGCAGTCGTATTGAACGCTGTTTCTATATTTCCGAAATATTCGTACAGTTTCAAAATGAAACTACTGTCGATTTGCTCTATCGAAGAAAATGCAATCCAATATTTATTCTTCATCAGTGCCTCTTAACCGTCGATTTTCGCCTTTATGGTTTGCAAAAGTTTTTCCGTATTCGCTTTTTCTTCTTCAGGAATATCAAAATTCAAATAATCTTCCAAATATTCAGCGGCATCTTCGTAATCTCCCCTTGCCATAAACAGTATCGCAACTTTTTTATAAGGCATCGGAAATCTGTTATTTGTTGCAATCGCTTTGAGAAAATTGGAAATTGCTTTGTCTATTTCATCGTTTGCCTGATATGCCTCTGCCAGATAAAAGTATATTAATTCGTTATCTTTTTTGTATTCAAGAACGTTTTCAAGATTTTCTATCGCAGAATCGTAATTCCCAAATTCAAAATAAATTTTTGCCAAATCATAATACGCATCGTAATTATCAGGTTGTTTTTCAAGAATATAAACAAGTTCATCGATTGCCAAATCAAGTTTTGCATCTTCCATGTAAAATCTTGCCAGATAATGACGGAACAGCAAATCATCTTCAAGCATATCTATTGCGTAAGACAAAATATTTATCCCTTCACCCATTCTTTTTTGTTTATAGTAAATATCAACAAGATTGATGTAACATTGCGGAATTTTCGGGTTAAGTTCAATACACTTAAGGTAGTTTTTTTCAGCCTTTTCTTCGTTTCCGATGTTTGCATAGCATAACCCTAAATTGTTATAAACTTCGGCGTTTTCGGTATCAACCTCTAAAATCGAAGTAAACAGGTCAATTGCACCGTTCCAATCTTTTTTCTTAAAACATTCCAGAGCTTTATCAAGTTTTTCTTTCATTTTCTTATAATCCTAATGTCATATTCTCGTCTGAACCTGAACCTACGTTCTTAATAACTGTTCTGGTGTTGCCTTGAGCATCAAAACTTTTAGGGTTCATTGTCATTTTAATTTTATCCGCAAAAATAGTTCTAACACCTTGAGTTATGCTTGAACGTCCGGTGAAGAACGCTTCATTCGGCTTGTCAGAACCTTGTGTTGAATACAGGGTAACTTTAGGACCTGCCGCATAGTAATCCTGATACCATATTCTTACGTTTCCGCTGGCATTGAAGGTCGAACTTTTTTGGTTATATTCCTGATAAGAAGATTTTAAGGTCAAAACTGAACCATCCTCCATTGAAGATTTTGAGGTCGTATTTCCAAAGGCGGTCAATCTGCCCGTGCCTGCCTCATAAACGAATTTATCCGCAAAAGATTCTGATTTTTCCTGTTTAATCCTTGCATTGCCAATCAATACAAGTTTTTTCAAATCTCCGTTTTTATCAGTTGTAATTTCAGCATTGTTTGAGAAGGTTTCAATCTCCTTGTATCTCATTGTAACCGCACCTGTTGCAGTCATTATACCGGTTTTTGTATCGTATTCCTGAACATTTGCATTAATTACAACAACAGGAGTTTTTCCCTCAAATACGATTGATTGTGTGTCGCCTTCCGCTCTGATAATTTTTGACAGAAGTGATACTTTCAAAATATTTGCTTTAACTTCTCTTTTTTTATTTTTCTTTATTTCAAACGCGTAAGGTTTATCATAAAACGTTGCAGTATCAAGTTTCTGGTCGTTTGTAACATTTACATCCGCACTGTCGCCCACAACTTTTAAATCATCAATGGAAACTTTTACATTACCGTTAAATTTAATTTTATTATCACTTTCATTGTAGGTTTGGTTTTTTGATTCAATAACAAGATCAGATGCGTAAACTCCCAATCCCGAAAGCATTAATATTGATAATATTACTGTTAAGAACTTTTTCATTATTTACCCTCATAAACTTTAGATACGGTATTCCCTGTTATTTTAAAATTTTCATAAGTCGGACTGATTTCTATTTTGTTTGCTTGAGAAAGCAGTTGATTATCTTTTTGAATTTCGACATGACCTTCTGCAATAATCGGAGATTTTGAATCAATCCAGTGAAGTTTATCCGCTTTTAGCGTAATTCCGCCCTTGATTGCAACGACTGTATCTTCATAAAGAGTAATGTCGCCGGCTTGCGAATTGTACGTTCCTTTTGAAGATTTGAAACTCATCGAAACTTCATTATCTTTGTAGAAGTTGCCTAAAACTCCGTCCAATTGAGCGACACTTTTATCGCTGTTCCATTCGCCTGTATCTCCGTAGATTTCCCAGTATTTTTTAGCGTCTTTGGTTTCTGTCAAGATAATTCCGCTGACTACAGCCTCTTGACTTTCGCCTTGAGCATTTCTCTGTTGCCTGTTAAAATCACGGGTAATCATACTTGCCGTAATAAACGCCCACACCAAAACACCCGCAATCGCAAGCATTGCAAAAACATACAGTCTATTCTTCTTCTTAGGAAATTTTAGCCCTTTCATACTATTGATTTTATCACAAAAGAATCTAAAATAAAATTCTTAATCGTATTAATTAAATATCTTAATATTTGTACAATATATTTAAGTTTGTAATATAATTAAGAAGTATTACAGATGAGGGAAAGTAGAGGTTTAATATATGGTATTGAGATATGATTGCGGTGAAGTTATAACAGCAATGGTTACACCAATGGGTAAAAACGGTGCAATCGATTATGATAAAGTGGAATCACTTGCAGAACATCTTGTAAATTCGGGAAGTGATGCAATCCTTGTTGCCGGTACTACCGGTGAATCTCCGACGTTAACAAACGAAGAAGAGATTGAGTTGGTTAACTCCGTAAAAAGAGCGGTAAAAAACAGAGCAAAAATAATTCTTGGTGCAGGTTCAAATTCAACAGCATCAGCAATTGAATATTCTAAATTCGCTCAGAAAGAAGAAGTTGATGCCATATTATCGGTCGTTCCTTATTACAACAAGCCAAATCAAAAAGGTATGATTGAACATTTTTCAGCAGTAGCCGAATCGACTGATTTACCAATCATTTTGTACAATATTCCGTCAAGAACAGGGGTTAATATGCTGCCTGAAACAGTTGCTTTTCTTGCAAATAGACACAAAAATATTGTTGCATTGAAACAAAGTTTTGGCGATATGGATAAAATTACAGAGTTAAAAATGTTATGTCCGCAAGATTTTGCGATATACTCGGGGGATGACAGTTTAACACTTCCAATGCTTTCACTGGGGGCTCACGGTGTAATTTCCGTTGCATCACATCTTTTCGGCTCTGAAATGAAATCTATGATTAGAAACTTCAAAACAGGTCAATTCCTTGCTGCAAAAAATATGCACCAAACATTGTATCCTGTATTTAAAAAATTATTCATGGCTCCGAACCCTATTCCTGTAAAGGCTGCACTTGCACACAAAGGAATTATTGAAGAGTACGTAAGAAAACCGCTTGTCACTTTGACAACTGCGGAAAAAGATGAGTTATTCCAAGTTCTTGACAGCATCAAAACAGAATTAAATAACTAATCGGATATAATTTTACGATAATTAGTAGTATAAGAGATATATGAGGGTAAAAAATTGAAAAACAAGATTCTATGGTTCTGGGTTATTGTATGCCTTGTTATTGCAAGTGTTTTTGTAATATACAAAAAACCTACAAAACTCGGACTTGATTTGGTCGGTGGTTCAAGAATTTTGCTTGAAGCAAAAACAACAGATACAGTCACAGAAATTACGCCGTCAGTTATGAGCAACTTAAAATACGCTATTGAACACCGTGTTAACAATATGGGTGTTGAAGAAATCAGCGTTGCACAAGTTGGCGACAAACGTCTATTGGTAGAAATTCCGGGAGAAACCGATACCAAAAAAGCGGAAGAAATCCTTGGTAAAACTGCTCAACTGGATTTCAGAGCACCAAAACTTGACGAAAACGGCGAAATCGTCAGAGATAAAACAACAGGACAAATCATTTGGGAACATCCTCAAATTACAGGTGAAGATTTGAAATCAGCTTCAATCGGTTCAGACCCAAGCGGTCAGTTTGTTGTATCTTTGGAATTTAACGCAAAAGGTGCAACAAAATTCGCTCAACTAACCCAGAAACTTGTCGGAAAACCAATGGCAATTTTCTATGAAGGAGAAATGAGAACTGCTCCGAATATCAACGAACCCATCTTGGGCGGTAAGGCTCAAATTTCAGGCGGTGACGGCGGTTTTGAAGCAAAAGAAGCACAAGAAATGGTTGATTACTTGAACGCAGGTGCTTTGCCTGTTCCGTCGGATATTATCGAAGAAAGTCAGGTTGGACCTACTCTTGGGGCTGACAGTATCGCAAAATCTAAAGTTGCAGGTCTAATCGGTATCGGACTTGTAATGTTATTTATGTTACTTTATTACAGATTACCTGGGCTTATCGCAGATATTGCCTTAGTTATCTACGGTATAATCATCTTTGCAATCTTCAAGATTGTTCCTGTAACATTAACTCTTGCAGGTATTGCTGCATTTATTCTTTCAATCGGTATGGCGGTTGATGCCAACATCCTAATCTTTGAAAGAACCAAAGAAGAATTGAGAAACGGCAGAAACCTTTTCACAGCAATATCATCAGGTTTTGACAGGGCTTGGACAAGTATTTTTGACTCAAACGTAACAACACTTATCACATGTGTAATCTTGTATTTCCTTGGAACAGGTGTTGTTCAAGGCTTTGCGTTAACACTGGGTATTGGTGTTCTTGTTTCTATGTTCACCGCAATTACGGTTACAAGAAACTTCATGCACATTGTATTCGGTACAGGAGAATTGAAATATCCTGCCTTATTCGGTCTGTCTAAAGATGAAATCGGAAAGGGTTATGAAGCAACAGAAACTAAACGTGAAAAAGCCCGTTTTGGTATTTTAGATTAGGAAAGTTGAGGTTAGATAAAATGTTTAATATAGGAAAAAAGACAATACATGTTGTAAAATATAGAATTTTATGGATATGCTTATCAGCCTTATTACTGTTACCGGGAATTTGTGCGATGGTTTATTCAACCGTAACATATCCGACCCACACACCTGTCAAAGTCGGTATTGACTACACAGGCGGTACAATTTTGCAGTACGGAACCTCCGATATTGTTTCAACAAAACAAATCGCGAAAACTCGTGAAGCGTTGGAAAAAATCGGGGTTGATAATCCGTACATTCAGGTCTTGAAAGAAAACAAGATTACAAGAGAAGATAACGGAATTAATTCAATCGTATCTATCAGAACTCACTTTATCAAGGAAGGTTCTGAGTTATCTGAAAATATTACAAACATAATGAAATCAGAGTATAAAAACTCATCATTAATTCAGTTCACATCAGTCGGAGCAACGCTTGGTAAAGAATTGTTCCACAAATCACTGATTGCATTGAGTTTGGCAATTTTGGCAATGATTGCATACATTTCATTCAGATTTAAACTGGAATATGCGATTGCGGCAATTCTGGGCTTGGTTCACGATACGTTGTTTGTTGTCGGAATTTTCTCACTGCTCGGTATATTCTGTAATGTTCAGGTTGACAGTATGTTTATGACCGCAATTCTTACACTGCTTGGTTTCTCAATCAACGATACAATTGTAACATTTGACAGAATAAGAGAAAACTTGAGATATTACGGTAAGAAAATGTCATTCGGCGAAATTGTTGATGCATCAGTAAACCAAACACTTGCAAGAAGTATCAATACATCTTTGACAACCTTCTTAACATTGCTTGCACTGTACCTGTTCGGCGGTTCAACAACTAAAGACTTCGTATTTGCAATAATGCTCGGTGTCGTTGTAGGTACTTATTCAAGTATATTCTTCTGCAGTATGCTTGTTGATATCTGGGAAGAAAGAAAATCCAATAAACAAGTTCAACCACAAACTCAAGAAGTGTAAATTCTAAAACTTTGCAAATAAACCTAAAATACCTTATAGAAAATTTCTATAAGGTATTTTTTTATCACATTGGAGGATATTGCCTTTATAACCCTCACCCCCTGTCCTCCCACCTAGGGGCACGCAGTCTCACTCGGCTCACAAGTTCGCCGGTTCGGCTAGTGTCCCAGAGTGAGAGGGTGAAGTCTACTTTTACCACTGGTGGTTTTAGAAGTGGTCGACGAGAAATTTCTGAGATTCGTAGGACGGTTCGTAGTTTTTCAACTCGTCGTACGGGATTCCCGAAAGCATAAAATCTTGGCTTGCTCCTGCTTCGTCACCTGAACTTTTTCTTGCCCAGCCGCGTTCTGCGTATATAGTTTTCAATTCCGGTGCGAACATGTCTTTATTCTCGCCTGCAAATAATATCAGAGAATCGTAATTGTTTATTGCAAGCGGATATTCCTGCATAAGGTATAAAACATACGCCAAGTCGCTTGATATATAGAATTGGTTTTTAATATCTTTTTCATCAAGTGATGCGATTAGGGTTTCGTAATCCTGTATAATATCTTGGGTTATGTTGTTTTCTATTTTGAAAATTGATTTTATCCAAAGCATTTGAGATTCTTGCAATACAGACAGTTTTTTCTTTTTGAGGTAAGTGTCATAAAGTTCAATTGCTTCACGGGTTGTACCGATTTTTTTCTGTAGAAGAAGCATATTTGCAAACCGTGTACAATCTTTTTTGGTAAATCTGTGACCTGAGATTTCTATAACCGTTTTGTAATCCTCAAGTGCCCCCTCGTAATCTTTCTCCATAAATTTACTAAACGCTCTCATATCATAGATATGTTCGCTTTTCGGGTAGAAAGTTGTGTAAATATTTGACAATGCCAACGCACCTTTGCAATGCAAGTGCTTTGGTGAAAGTGTCATTTTTATTGTTAATTGCAGCAATAGCGCAGGCAAAAAGTACAATCCGAGAACGATTAATAAGATTATGATGTTAGATTTAAAAACTGAAACATATTCATCAATTTTATGTTTTGGAACAGGCGGCGCAAATTCGCACAATTCATACTTTCCGAAGGTTTTCATCAAGTATTCGCTATAAAGTGATGAAAAATGAATTCTTGTTCCGAAAATTATTCCAAGGCAAAGAAGTTCAAAAAACAGCAGTTTGAACATCGAAAAATTAAGATGAATAAAAATAAAATATAAAATTATCGGAGTAAGGAAAGTAATCCATTTTAACCGCCTGTTGAGGTCAAAGCGAAACTCAAGTGCTTTGCCGACATTTTGTTTAGAAAAAGTTGTGGTGTACATATTGCCTGTATTTTTTGTCAGGCAAAAGTTGCGGAACACTGCATTTCCTGATTTGTCGGTGTAATACAAGAGCGGATTACTCAACGTTTCGATAATATTTTTAAACATAGGATTTTATACCAGCCTGTTTTTCTAATTCCTTTTCAAAATTGTAAACATCGGTTGAGATGTTTAAGTTTTCTTTGATATCAATGACATCAAGCCCTTTGAAGTTATAAATAACATTGATTTTATCAGGATTTTGAGCGTATTCTTTTGCAAGAATTGCCCCGAGAATTGCTTCGAGGTGCGACATTGGCATCATATTCACCGGAAGATTTTCAAATCCCCATTCATACTTGAGTGCTTGCTGCAGAAATTTACAATCCGCAGGTGAGCGGTCTTTGTAGCATGAATTAAGGTGAAGACTTTGTCTTGTCATATAAATATCAAATCTGTTAACCGTAATTCCTCTGGCGGAAAGTTCGTTCAGGTATTCAGAACCGCGTGTAGAGTGTCTTTGTGTCCAGTTGTCGCGGTTTGGAATATTTGAATTTGTCGCAACCAGTTGGTAAGGTTTTGACAATATTCGCCATTTACCTTCTAGCATTGTTCTGTCCGAAGGCACGGATACGCAAATTTTGGAATTTTTTAATGATGAGAAATTTTCAAAAAAGAAAATAACATCATTCATTTTGTACAGTTTATCAATGAGAATAATTTCGTTATTCTCGTCGATTACCGCGACTCCCGAGTCCATGCTTGAACCTGCGGCTAAAGATAAACCGATATAATAATTCATTTTATTCTCCTACTTCATCAGTTGGGTGGTAATCAACGGGCCGTCTTCTGTTGCAATAACAGTGTGTTCAAAGTGTGCGGACGGTTTACCGTCTTTGGTGCTTACTGTCCAGCCGTCTTCGCCGACAACAACATCATCACAGCCCAAATTAAGCATTGGTTCAATTGCAATTGCGGTATTTGGTTTAATCAAAGTGTTATCGCCCACGCTGTAATTGAACAGGAACGGATCTTCGTGCATTTCGTAACCTACGCCGTGACCTCCGTACTGGCGGACAATTCCGTAACCTTCTCTAACCGCAACGGCTTCAATCGCTTTTGAAATATCATCTAAAACGTTACCCGGACGCATTTGTTCAATGCCTGCGTACAGTGATTCTTCGGTAACTTTCATCAACTTATCTACCTCAGGGGAAACTTTTCCGACTCTGTATGACCAAGCACTGTCACCGACAAGTCCGCCATAAGTTGCACCGACATCAATCGCAATGATATCACCTTCTTTTAGAATTACATCATCAGACGGTATTCCGTGTACGACCTGTTCGTTAATTGATGTACAAATACTTGCAGGAAATCCCGAATATCCTAAAAATGTAGGAACAGCACGGTTTTCCTTGATTATTTTCATTGCAATATTATCTAATTCTTTTGTTGATATGCCGGGTTCTACAACTTCTTTCATTTTTTGATGGACAAGTGCTACTATGTGACCGGCATGACGCATTCTTTTAATTTCTTCTCTTGATTTTTTGTTTATCATAATACTTATCCTCTATTAAAAATATAGCACAAAACGAGATATAGTGGCAAATAAGTTTATCTTTGTAACAATCTTTATTTTACGCAATTTGCTTCAGACAGGCAAACCCCGTGTTCGATTGTGTGCAGATTGTTGTTTACCCAGAACCCGTCTTGAGGGGTGAAATCTTCTTTCAGCGAAAAATACGTTGAGCCTGAACCTGTCATTACTGCGGTCTTGTATTTTGATTTAATTTCTTCGAGTATGAGATAGTCGTTTATTATCGCCCATTCAAGGTCATTAGCGAAGTTCTCACGCAGTTCGACATCTTCACCTTCTGCCATTTTTGAAGAAAATTTTGTATAAGCCTCTTTGGCTGAAATTCCTAACCCGATTGGTTTAATCAAACGCACGTGATATTTTGTATAAGGTGCAGGTACTATAACCTCACCCCGTCCGCTTGTTTTAAGGCATCCGCCGGTTAAGCAAACATTCAAATCAGAACCCAACTTCGCACACAAATTATGCAGTTCCTGAGTTGAATAAATATCCCCGAGAAGTTTATTTAATCCGTACAAAGTTCCCGCTGCATCTGTACTTCCGCCGGCAAGTCCTGCTGCTATCGGAATGTTTTTGTCTATGTCAATGGTAACTTCTTTAGGTAAAATTTTGGGGCTGCTAAAGAATAATTCTGTTGCTTTATAGACTAAATTCCTGTTGTCATAAGGGATTTCAGGATTGTTTCCGCTTAGATTTATTGTTAATTTTTCGGAGTTTTTTATTGAAATCGTCAAATAATCGTACAAATCTATGGTCTGCATTACGCTGTCAATGTTGTGAAACCCGTCTGGGCGTTTGTTTACGACTTTCAAATTCAGGTTAATTTTTGCGGGGCAACAGACTTTTATTGATTGCATTTTTCCCTGCTTTCAAATTCCAACAGTGCCTCTGAAAGTTGTCCGAAGGTTTCTATCGACAATTTTTCCCCGCGAATATTTTCATCAATATTTAATTTGTTAAAAGCGTAAACGATTGCTTCACGCAAAAATCCGCCGTTTAGCAAGCAATTTTTCAAGGTCTTTCTGCGTTGTGCAAAACCCGCTTTGATAGTTCTTTTTAAATGTGAATAATTTGAGAGTACAAGTTTTGGCTCTTTTCGAACGGTTAATTTTACGATTGCGGAATTAACTTTCGGTGCGGGATAAAAACACTTTCTGCCAACAGAACGCATTATTTCAACCTCTGCCCAGAATTGAGATAACATTGTCAAAAGCCCGTACTGTTTTGCAGGAGAATTTTCATTTGCACACATTCTTAGGGCAACTTCCTCCTGAACCATCAAAATTATATCTTTGATTTTTGAGCGGTTTTTGTTTGTTAAATCGTCGATTTCACCAAGAAGATGTGCAATAATCGGACTTGTAATATAATACGGAATATTTGCAACAACTTTAAATTCACCGTCCGTCAACGTTGATAAATCCGTTTTCAAAATATCGTTGTGGATAATTTCTAAATTCGGAGCGTTGAGTTTTTTAAGTTCTTTTATCGCTTCTTCGTCAAGTTCAATAGCAATAACTTTTTTGGCATGTTTTACCAATTGTTCAGTCACAAAACCAACCCCAGGGCCTATTTCAACAATGGTATCCTCAGGTGAAATATTTGCATAATCAATGATATCTTGAATGACTTCACCGTCGGTTAAAAAGTTCTGTCCAAGGCGTTTTTTTGTTCTGAAAAATTTTGCTCGTTCGTAATAATTCATCTTAATCAATATAATAACACACATGGGGAAATGTTTACAAAATTTTATTTGATATTTTAAATAATGTTATAATAAATTAGAAACAAAGGGGCGGAGCATGCTTAAAATAGAACAGAAAATCGAAAAAAGTGATTTGTTAAAATTATATACAAAGGGTTTTACCGAGCCGAAAGATTTCAAGATAGGCATTGAGTACGAAAGAGTTCCTATCCATACGGGTTCTATGTGTTCGGTTGACTATTGGGAAGAGTATGGGATAAAAAATCTTCTGGAAAAATTCGCACACGAAGAAACCTGGGATTATATTACGGATGAAAAAAATATTATCGGGTTGAAAAAAGAACACGATACCCTAACGCTTGAACCGGGAAGCCAAATAGAAATCAGTGCAAAACCCGAGAAAACAATTTTTGAACTGGAAAATAAAATTAACGCCATAAACGACGGACTTCGCCCGCTTGTGAAAAAGAGCGGAATTATTCTGCTTGATTACGGAGTTTCGCCGTATTCAACCCACAAAGGGATTCATCTTATCCCGAAAAGACGATACAAATTGATGGCAAGATATTTGTGGGGAATTTTGTCTGATGTAATGATGCGAGAAACGGCAGGAATACAGTGCTGTATAGATTTTTCGTCAGAATATGATGCTATGCGAAAATACAAACTTGCCAATAAACTTTCACCGTTTATGACTGCAATGTTTGCAAATTCACCGATTAGAGGCGGAGTTGATACGGGCTACAAGTCATTCAGAGCGTTAAGTTGGCTTAATACCGATAACGACAGGTGCGGGTTTGCAGGAAAAATCAGCGAGGAATTTTCGTTTGAAGATTATATTGACTGCGTTCTCAAAACTCCGATGATTTTTGTTAATAAAGACGATAACCCGATTTATATCAACGGTGATATTACGTTTGAAGAATATATCAATAACGGTTGGGATAAGTATTTTGCGACGATTGAAGATTACGAACTTCAGGCAAATCTTTGCTTTCCTGAAGTCAGAATGCGTAATTTTATAGAAATCCGTAACCATGACTGTGTCGGAAACGATTTAAAATATTCAATTCTGGCGATTTATAAGGGAATAATGTACAACAAAGAAGCGATGAGCGATTGCGAGGAATTGTTTAAACACCTGCAATACAAGGATATTTCGGAATTACGCTATAATGTGCCGAAAAATACCCTGAATTGCTCGACTAAAAACGGTAATGTCGGAGATTATGCGGTAGAGATTATCAAAATTGCGGAAAAAGGCTTGAGGGCAATGGGAACGGGCGAAGAGAAATTCTTAGACCCGATAAAAGAGTTAACATATAACAGAATTTGTCCTGCGGATATTATTGTTAAAAACTGGAACGGAGCATGGAACAAGGATTTGAGAAAACTTGTTCAATATCTTAGTAAAGACTTTTGCGTGAGAAAATAAAATTTCCACTGAAGTGTACCCATAAAAGTGGACAAAAAACTGTCATACTGAGTAGGCATGAGCAGAGGGTGAAAGCGTTAGCGTACCCGTTTATTGCGAGTGCCGTAAGCGAAGAATCCCAAGCAAGCCTTGTCAGGGATTCTTCGGGCATTAAAAATTGTCGCCCTCAGAATGACGAATAACTCATTCCCTCCCCCAGAGTGGGAGGGGGAAACTGTTATCCTGAGGGTGATATTTTATTTGCTCGAAGAATTTCCAACACCCCTTACCCTCTCACTTTGGGAGAGGGTTGAATTTCAACTTGAACGTAAGTGAAAGTTAGAAATTCGGGAGAGGGTTCAAAAAGGTATATGCAAAAATAATCAGCACCCACTCTGCCTTTCTCTCAAGTAGAAGGTAAGATTTTCACATCGCTATGTATTCGTGCCTTTTTCTTAGGTTGTTGAAGTTTATTTTTGTTTGTTATAAATTTAATATGTGTAATATTTTATACGTAAAAGAAGGAGAACTCAAATGAGTGAAAGAAAATTAGTTGGAACAAACGAAATGTTCAAAAAAGCACTTGCAGGCGGTTATGCTATCGGTGCTTACAACGTAAACAACATGGAAATTTT
>CAMAGQ010000013.1 GCA_945833895.1 uncultured bacterium | reverse complement strand
CGCTTTCGTTTGAATATGTATAACCGTATATAGAATCTTCGATTTTATCAAGTATTTGACTGTTTTGCCCCGCCATAGTAATCTGGCAATTTAGCATAATGATTAAAAATAAAACAAATTTTTTCATATCAAAACTCCTTAGAGTCAGGATAATAATTTTTAGCGGGTAATTCTATTCATAACTTTAGGAATTTTTATTTTGGCAAATTTTAATATTTTTTCGTAGGACAAAAGTATTAGTTTTTTAGACAAAATCAGAATGTCTTATTATGAATTTGAATAATACTATAATTATGAATAACAATTTCTGGTACCAAAACTTAACCAAACCGCCATTCACACCGCCGGCAGCATATTTTCCGATAGCTTGGGGAGTATTATATACACTAATGCTGGGGGCTTTTCTAATAATTCTATTCAAGCCAAGCAACAAAGATAAATATATAGCAATAAATTTATTCTTTTTACAATTCTTTTTCAATTTAATCTGGAGTTATCTGTTCTTTGAAATGAAATCAGTTAACTTAGCACTTGCAGATATAATACTATTACTCATAACCGTATTATATACCATAAGTTATTTTTTCAAGTTATCGAAAATTTCAGGCATATTAATGCTGCCTTACTTATTACAAATATTTTTTGCATTATACTTAACCATCGGAATTAAAATATTAAACTAAATTATAAGTTTAACGCGTTTGCAAACAATTCTCCAACTTTTGCATTATACGCCCGTCCGTCATCTTTAGTGAAAAGGTTTTCCCAATGGCTCAAAGGTGTTCCGTCCGTTGAATAAGACGGGTTTGTCATCATTAAATGATGAGTATTTGTGTCGTATCGCAGCGGAAAAAGGTCTTCCATCTGCATGAAACTCGGCAATTTATCGCTTGGGTACTCATAAGCAAACAGCGAAGAATTTATGCGATTCAACCTGTCTTCATAACTTCTTCCGCCCTCGTCATTATCGTTTGAAACTTCAACCCCGGGGGCGTAATCTCTTTCATATTTAAGTTTCTCCGACCAGTATTTAACATTCTCGTAATCATCAGGCGGAACAAACGCAGTTCCTGTTGTCAGACCGAGATTTTTATATCGTTCAAAATCGCCCGTACTTTTTTCACCAGCAAAACTAAGCGTAGTACGTCCCGAACGTTTCCGAATTTCGTGCAAAATATACTGCATCTGCTCATACGCAGGCAACGCACCAACACCTGCATAATTTTCCATATCGTAACCTCCGATATGTTTTGCAGAATCGATAAAAATCGCCTCAAATCCCGTATTAATCAAATTTACGTGTTCTTCAATAAACAACTCCTGATGTTCAGGGTTATTCCAGTCAAAAGTAACATCTTGTTCATATGGTTTTGCAACCTTAATCTGGTCGGCAGAAATTACCGTCCTAAAACCTGTTTTTAACCCGTGGATATGAGCAAGGTCATTAAAAGCCTTGAACTGTTCTTCAGGTGGCATATTTATATCATAATCAATAATATTTTTGCTATAAGAAGCGTTCAACTTCACGCCGTATATAGAATTTTCTTCAAACACTCCCTTATTATATCCGTCGCCATATATATTTGGGAAAATCTGGGAAAGTATCACACAATTTGCCCAACTTTTTGCAGACGGCGGAATCGCAGGTAAAATTTTAATAGAACTCAAAATACCATTCTTAGTTCTATCACCGTACATTTCGGCAATTGCACGGTTATTTATTTCAATATAATTTGCATGCCTGCCCCAACTATCACCATAGTCAGGGGTGTTAATTATATCAGGAAATCTTTCGTAGAAATTTCCGCTTTCGTTTATTGTAACCAAAGAGTTTACGGCATCTTTTACACTTCTTTGCAGCAGTTCCGACGGTAAAATATTTGATACCCACTTTTTCATGCCTGACGTTGTAATACGTTGATTAGTCCATTCATCAGGTTTTAAATCTATATTTTCATTTAACGCTATTAATAATTTATTCACAAAATTTGTCATACTCCAGTTTAACAAATTTCGCACTGCGAAAAATTGGACTTTCGTATAATTTTTAACACAAAACGCTAGTCAAGAATTATTTCTTTTTCGTTTCTGTAAGTTACGTAGCCAAGGTTTGCGGCAGGTGGTTTTCGGATGTATTTTCTTTTTGTATAAATTACGCCGATTTTAGAGGAATTTTTCGCACTCGAATATTCTTTTGCAAGTTTTGCACATTCTAAAATTAACTCATCCGTCAGGTTTTGAGTTTTTAACAGAACGTGAGAGCCTGCACAATTATGCACGTGAAACCACAAATCGTTTTCATCCGCAAGTTTTGAGATTATATAATCGTTTTGTTTGTTATTTTTACCGATATAAATTGTCGTTGCCTCATTCGGGCTTAATTTCATAATCTCAGAAGTCTGAGTTTTGGATTTCTTTTGAGGTGTATTTTCAACAACCTCATCACTAATTTCAAGCAAATCGCCGATATTGACTGCCGAATTTATCGAATACAAAACCTGCTCCAGATAAGACTTTTGAGAATTATAGTCTTCTATAAGCTCTGTGAGTTTTGTTCTGGCGGATTTTGCTTTGTTATAGAGTTTATAAAAATTATTGGCATTGTCTTTAATCGTTTTTAAACTATCCAATTTAATTGTAATCTGTTTGTTATTCTCGTAATCAAAGACAGAAACCTCTTCAGAATAATCCTTCAACTGATAAAGATTTGCCATAAGTAAATCACCCGAAAGTCTGTATTTATCAGAGTCTGACTCGGTTAATAATTTATATTCCATTTGGTTTAAAGATTTTGTAACCTTTTTCAATTTATGCGAAATGGTCGTTTTGTAATTGGTTTTGAGTAATTCAAACTTATTCTGCCCGATATAGTGAGCGTAATAATCATCAATCATATCGTTGACTGAATTGTACTTTATAACTTCTTCATCATTTAACAAACCTGCAAACAAAGAATAAACCTTGAAATCCTTTGTAATACACGGAGAAATATTTTCAAGTCGGACAAAACTTTTTATATCTTGAAGAGATTTTCCGACGCATAAATTTGCAAAACTTTTCGATATCATAAAGAAATCATCTTGAAGCGTTGAATAGTCTATTTCGCCGTTATAATTTAATATGTCGGTCTTTTGCTGTTTTGGCGGATAAACATAAGGGAGAGAACCGTAAATCTCACGTTCGCGGCTTTTTTCAGCCCCGACGTTATGAGCACAACCGATGATAATATTAGTGTCATAGTTATACAAAATTACATTTGAGTGTTTCCCCATAAATTCAAAAGCAAGACAAAGATAAATATTTTCACCAAGTTCATTATAAGATTCAATATAAAACTCAAGTATTCTCTCATTGTCAGGCTGATTAACTTTTGCAATTCGGGAATTTTCAAGATACTTTCTCAACAGCATACAAAACATCGGAGGTTTTTTAGGGATTTCAAGCAAACGTTTTTCATAGTTAGTTTTACTCACGAAACAAGCGTGGTAAAACTGCGGATTTATATTGACATAAAACTGTCTGGATTTTCCGTTATTCCTCAATAAAAATATAAATTCACGTCTTGTCGGCTGTTGAATTTTAGAAATTCTAGCACCTTCAAGGAAATCTGTTAATTCATTTTTTAAAGCATTTAAAGTTAAAGCATCAAATGTAATCATAACCCCCTAATATTACTAAAAAATTGGCATATTGTCTATTTTTAATTTATGTGTTATCCTTAATCTATATTGATATTACAACAATGAGGAGAATAAGAAGATGGCAGATCATGAAGAACGCGAAATTGTAGAAAACGGAAGATTAGTTCTTGGCAATTCTGTATATGTAATGATTACGACAAGAGATTACGTGGTAAAGGGTAATCTTTGCCTTCCTGTAAATACAGGGGCTTCAAACCCTACTCCGGAAAATCTTTTGTTCTACGTATTGAACTGCGGTAATATGTTCATTACTTTAAGAGATTGCGTTATTACAACAAAAGATACTATTGAATATATTCCGGAAAGAGTTGATTGCTACAATATAAATCTTAATGTTGTTGAATCTTGTCGTATTATCGACGACGAAGTTATGTGATTTTAATTAAAATTTTGTGATTTTTTTGAATGTTTTTGCTAATATAATGTTGAAATTATAAATAGAAATAAAGGAATATAAGAGATGATTAAAAGCAAATTTAAAGATCATGAGTGTGGAAAACTTAATCTGTCTAATATTGATGAAAAAATTACATTATCAGGTTGGGTTTCTTGCATTCGTGACTTAGGCGGTATTTTATTTGTAGAGTTAAGAGATAGAAGCGGATTTTTCCAGATTGTTGCTAACCCGCAAATCAACCCTCAGGTTCACAAAGTTTTGGAACGTGTAAGATCTGAATATGTAATTCAAGTTTCAGGAATAGTTTCAAAAAGACCTGAAGAAACTTACAACGAAAAATATCCTACAGGGCAAGTTGAAATGTACCCTGAAACAATAGAAATTCTTTCAGAATCAAAGGTTTTACCGTTTGTTTTGGATGATGAAAATGTATCTGAAGATATCAGACTAAAATACAGATACCTTGATTTAAGACGTGAACCTATGCTTTCAAAATTGGTTATGCGTCACAATATCGTTCAAGCAATCAGAAATTACATGAACAGCCTTGACTTTTTGGAAGTTGAAACACCTATCCTTTGTAAAACAACACCGGAAGGTGCAAGAGATTACCTTGTACCGTCACGTGTTCAGGAAGGTAAATTCTACGCACTTCCGCAATCACCGCAAATTTTCAAACAGTTATTGATGGTTGGCGGTATTGAAAGATATTATCAAATCGCAAAATGTTTCAGAGATGAAGATTTGCGTGCAGACAGACAGCCTGAATTTACTCAGGTTGATATCGAAATGTCATTCGTTGAACAAAAAGACGTAATCAGAGTGGTTGAAGGTCTTATTGTTGATGCGTTCAAAGCAGCCGGCGTTGAGGTTAAACCTCCGTTCATTCAAATGCCTTGGCAAGAAGCAATGGACAGATACGGTTCTGATAAACCTGATACAAGATTTGGCTTAGAGTTGTTCGATATCGGCGATATCATTCTACAATCAGAATTCCAAATCGTTAAAAATACTCTTGAAAATGGCGGTATCGTTCGTGGTATCAGAATTCCTGGCGGTGCTAAATATTCAAGAAAAGAAATTGATGATATTACTAAACTTGCCGTTTCCTTCGGTGCTAAGGCTTTGGCTAACATCATTTACAACGAAGACGGAACTGCAAAATCTCCTGTCTTGAAATTCGTGACAGAAGAACAGGCAAAAGCAATTCAAGACCGTGCAGGTGCTCAAGCAGGCGATATTATCTTCTTCGTAGCGGATAAACCAAAACTTGTATATGACATTATGGGAAGATTAAGACTTCACTTCGGTAAATCATTGAACTTGATTGACGAAAGCAAACACAATCTGTTATGGGTTGTTGACTTCCCTATGTTTGAATGGTCTGATGAAGAAGGCAGATTTAAGGCAATGCACCACCCGTTCACATCACCTTGTCTTGAAGACTTAGACAAACTTAAATCAGGTGATTTGGGTAATGTTAAATCAATCGCTTACGATATCGTTTATAACGGAACAGAATTGGGCGGCGGCTCTGTGAGAATTCACAGTTCTGAAGTTCAGTCAGCAATATTCAAAGCGTTAGGATTAACAGAAGAAGAAGCACAAGAAAAATTCGGATTTATGGTTAATGCACTGCAATACGGTACTCCGCCTCATGCCGGCTTGGCTATCGGTTTGGACAGACTTGTTGCTCTTCTTGCAAGAACCGATTCAATCCGTGACGTTATTGCGTTCCCTAAAAACGCAGGTGCTAAATGTTTGATGAGTGATGCTCCGGGACTTGCTTCACTACAGCAAATGAGAGAATTACACATCAAAAGCACAGCAAACTTAGGTAAGTAATAACCAAAACATTTTTAATCTAATAAAAAACCCTAGAACCTGATTAAGTTTTAGGGTTTTTATATTGCTGAATTTATTTGTTATTAGTCGACTATTCTTCGCCGACACTGATATAACAATCTTTACGCTTGTTAGAATAAGTCGTATGCAGCAATTCGTGAGCCTTGTGAGAATTAGGTCGGTCAAGATGTTTTGCATAAAGTTCTTTTATCTCAGGATTTTCGTGAGATTTTCTCCATTGACCTTTCTCATCATCGTCATAAAGCCCTTGTGCTCTTTGTTCTCTGATAATCGGCTCGTTACAACTTATCGGCTGACCGCCGCCGTTTATACAACCGCCGGGGCAAGCCATAACTTCTAACATCTGGTAATCCGCTTTGCCTTCCTTGATTTCCTTAATACATTTTTCTGCTTCTTTCAATGTATTAACGATTTTAACTTTCAATTTTTTGCCTTTCAAATCAAGTTCAACGGTCTTAACTCTGTCTAACCCACGCATTGGAGTAATTACAACATCTTTCAGAGTTTCGCCTGTTACAACTTCGTAAGCGGTTCTGACAGCAGCTTCCGCAACACCGCCTGATACCCCGAAGATTGTTCCCGCACCTGAATATTTACCGAACGGAGAATCCGCTTTTTCTCCTACAATTTTCTTAAAGTTTAAACCTGCCGTGTTAAACATTTTGGCAAGTTCTTGAGTTGTCAAAACGTAATCAATATCGTAAGTTCCGTCAGCACGTTTAAACTCTTCCCTCAACGCTTCGCCTTTCTTAGCCGTACAAGGCATAATTGAAACGCTGACAAGGTTTTCGTGAGTAAAGCCTTCATAATATTTTGGAACAAATTCCTTGATTATTGAACCCATCATAGCCTGCGGTGATTTGCAAGAAGATAAATGGTTAAGCATATCAGGATGTTTTAATTCCAAAAATCTAACCCATGCCGGACAGCAAGATGTGAATAACGGCAAGTTTTCACCTTTTTCAAGTCTTGATAAAAATTCGTGTGCCTCTTCCATAATGGTTAAATCAGCTGAGAAGTTCGTATCAAAAACAAGGTCAAAACCGATAAATCTCAATGCTGAATACAACTTGTCAGTAAGATTTGTTCCCGGTTCAAGTCCCAGCATTTCACCGATAGCAACTCTGACAGAAGGTGCAAACTGAACAACGACTTTAGTATTCGGGTTATGAAGTTCTCTCCAGACCTGTTCTACCTGAGATTTTATTGTAATCGCACCAACAGGACAAATCGCCGCACATTGACCGCAGTTTACGCATTCTGTTTGAGCAAGCTGCTTTCCTGCAATCGGCTGAGCAAGAGTTTGGCTGCCTCTGTTCGCAAAACCCAAAACTTCTAAACCTTGATATTCTTCGCACGCCCTGACGCAAGCCCCGCAAAGAACACACTTATTTGCATCTCTGACAATCGCAGGTGATGACTTATCAATAGGAAGATGAACTTCTCTTGTTAAATATTTACCTGTTGGTTGAACGTCATATTCAAGTGCATATTTTTGAAGTTCACAATTTCCTGATTTTTCGCACGCAGTACATTCTCTGTCGTGGTTTGCGATTAGTAATTCAAGAATTGTTTTTCTGATTTTTCTAATTTTTTCTGTATGTGTTTTAATCACCATGCCATCTCTTGGCGGAAGGTTACAAGATGCCTGTAAGCCTTTGCCTTCAACTTCTACAAGACACATACGGCATGCTCCGAAGTCTTTGATTAAATCCTTACGGTAACACAATGTCGGAACGTTAAATCCGTGATTTCTGATTACTTCGAGAACATTTTTTTCGTTTGTATATTCACATTCTCTGCCGTTTATAATTATTTTACTCATTTATTCTTCCTCAAACTTATGATAATTCTACAGCCTTAAACGCACAGCCATTCATACATGCTCCGCATTTAATACATTTACTTTGATCAATCTTAAACGGTGATTTTATAACCCCGTCAATTGCCCCGACAGGACAATTTCTTGCACATTTTGAACATCCTTTGCATTTTTCAGGATTAATCGTGTAAGTTTTCAAAGCAGTACAAACGCCTGCAGGACATTTCTTATCACGAATATGTGCAATATATTCATCTCTAAAGTATTTCAATGTTGATAAAACCGGATTAGGTGCAGATTTACCAAGCCCGCACAGAGAACTTTCTTTTACAACTTCGGCAAGTTCTTCCAGCGTATCCAAATCCTCCATTGTGCCTTTACCTTCAACTATTTTTGTCAAAATAGCAAGCATGTTTTTAGTACCTTCACGGCACGGAGTACATTTACCGCAACTTTCATGCTGAGTGAAGTTCATGAAGAACCTTGCAACTTCAACGATACAGGTGTCTTCGTTCATAACAACAAGACCGCCGGAACCGACCATTGCACCTACTGATTTCAAATTTTCGTAATCCATAGGCATATCAAGATGCTCTTCTGTCAAACAACCGCCTGAAGGTCCGCCGATTTGAACAGCCTTAAACTTTTTACCGTTTCTAATTCCGCCGCCCAAATCAAATACAATTTCGCGCAATGTTGTATTCATAGGAACTTCAATAAGCCCTGTGTTGTTTACTTCGCCTGTAAGTGCAAAAGTTTTTGTACCTTTAGAATTTTCTGTACCCATCGAACTGAACCAATCAGCACCGTTCAAAATAATCAACGGCACATTTGCAAAAGTTTCAACGTTATTTAACAGAGTTGGTCTGTTGAATAAACCTTTTTCAGCCATGTGAATATTTTTCGGACGAGGCATACCGCGTTCACCTTCAATAGATGCGATAAGTGCTGAAGATTCACCGCAAACAAACGCTCCTGCACCCTCTTTAATATGAATATGGAATGAAAAATCAGTACCGAAGATGTTATCGCCAAGATAATGATTTTCTTCCGCCTCACGGATAGCAACACGCAATCTGTGGATAGCAAGCGGATATTCGGCTCTTACATAGATATAACCTTCATCAGAACCAATTGCAAATGCAGCAATAGCCATACCTTCAAGAAGTTTGTGCGGATCGCCTTCCATAACACTTCTATCCATGAATGCACCAGGATCGCCCTCATCACCGTTACAGATTACATAAGATTTTCCGCCTTTGTAACGAGATACGGAACGCCATTTTCTGCCTGTCGGGAAACCACCGCCACCACGACCTCTTAGCCCTGAATTTTCAATTTCTGTAATTACATCATCAGGTTTATTTTCTTCCAAAACCTTTGCCAATGCCTCATAACCTCGCATTGCAATTGATTCCTGCAAACTTTCAGCGGCAATTCGTCCGCAATTTGCAAGAGCAGTTCTGGTTTGTTTTGCATAGAAATTTATTTCCTCTGAACGAGCAACCTTGTTTCCCGTTGCAGGGTCTGTGTATAAGAGTCGTTCAACAGGTTTTCCGCCAACGATGTGACTGTTGAAAATTTCTTCTACATCTTCAACCTTAACTTTTACATAAGTTGTGTGAAGTTCAGGAATAATAACAAGAACGCCCTGTTCACAAAAACCGTGACATCCTGTCGGAACAATTGTCATTTTGTCATGCTGAGTCAGGGTTGAAACATTCGCACCAAGTTCTCTGAATTTTTCCATAACCTTGGCTGAACCGTTCGCCATACAACCCGTACCTGAACATACAAGAACTCTCAACCCTTGATTTTTTATATATTCCTGTGCTTTTTTCTGTTCTTCTTTGATATCAATATTCAAACAAGTTTTTTCCATTCCTTAACCCCTTTCCTTGCTAACAAGTGTATCTATAATTGTAGATACGGCATCAGGAGTCATTTGAGGATGTACTGTACCGTTTACAACTATTGCAGGTGCTAAACCGCAAGCACCGAGGCAACTGACGATTTCAAGCGAAAATAAGCCGTCTGCGGTCGTAAATTTACCTTTTTCAAGGTTTAACTTTTCTTTTATTGCAGCAAGTACGCCTGACGAACCTCTGACGTGGCATGCCGTTCCGTCACAAACTTTTATTTCATATTTACCCTTTGGCTCAAGCGAGAATTGAGCATAAAATGTTGCAACGCCATACACCGTTGCAGGCGAAAGCCCTTCCATCCTTTCGCCAATATAAGTTATTGCCTCTTCAGGAAGATATTTGTATAATTCCTGAACCTTCTGTAATATCGCAATCAGAGATGATTTTTCATAATTGTAAGATTTCAAAATATCATCTATTTTGCTAAAATCAATGTCAATTGTACTCTTTATCATAACTACCTCGGATCAATAATAAACACAATACTATTTTCCCCGTAAAAAATTCTTTTGTCAAGTTAATTGTAGAGGAAGTTATGTAGATTACACAAAATATTCGGTTCGCTTTGTAAAGGTTAGGATGACATGGTGGTGAGATTTGAAATAATTGAAATCACCCCACACCAACCCCTCCTTCAAGGGGAGGACTATGTACAAATACCCTCGCCCCTAAGGGGAGAAGGTAGAATTTCTTAATGAACGTTAGTGAGTTTAGAAATTCGGGAGAGGGTTATGGATGACAAAAATTTTGGTTCACTTTATTAAAAATTTCTCAAATTTGTGAAATTAGTTCTCAATTTTTTCCTCTTGGCTTGAATCTTTTTCGGGAATTTCTGCAACATTTTTGTCCAAATTTTTCATATACAGTTCTTCAATCAAAACGCAGACTGTTGCAGCGATTGCAGGGGCAAAGATTACACCGATAACACCCATATATTTTGCCGTAATAAACAAGAATAAAAATATAATAATCGGATGAATATTAAGAAGTTTTCCAAACACATAAGGTTTTACCAGATTGTTTTCTGAAAATTGAGCGACAGCAAAAACAACCGTAATCAAAACCAACACAAGCAGCCCTGACTTATATGCCGCAACAAGACATATAACCAGTGCAATACCGGGTCCGACAACAGGAATTATATCAAGTACCGCCGTGATAAATCCCAATAAAACCGCATAATCAACTTTCAAAATAAGTAATCCGATTGTCATAATCACGCCGACACTTGCCATTGCGGTAAGTTGTCCGACAACATACCCGCCGATTTTTTTAGAAATTATATCCAAAACAGATTTCGCTTTTTCTCTCATTTGGACAGGAAACAAATGAACATAAGTATCTTCAATAACTTCCTTATCAGCCATAAAATAATAAATCATAATCAAAGATATTAGCAAATAAACAAATCCCGAACCAAGATTCTTCCCAATTCCGACAGCTTCGTTTATAAATTTTGAAGCAAAACCTGATGCCGAAGATACCATATTTCCTATATCCATTTTGGCAATATCAGATTTATTTATAAGAGGAGTTTTCTCGACAAAGGCGTTAAGACTGTCAAGATATTGCGGAAATGAAGCTGCAAAAGATTTGATTTCACTTCCCGCCATAGCAATCAAAGGAACAAATATTAACAGTAACAGCAATATTATTCCGCCGAGAATTATTGCCGCGGCAACCGGTCGTTTCAACTTTGTAAAAAATTTGTCAACCAACGGATTTAATGAACACGCTATAACAAAGGAAGCAAAAAACATTATTGCAACATCCTGCATAAGTGCGGCAAGAACAATAAATAATACTACAACTACTGCAAACATTATATTTCTGCCCGTTACATATTTATTTAATAAATTGTTAAACATAACAAACTCCTTTATTATACAATCTTCAAAGGGTATCCTAACATAAAAAATAAAAGATTACACTACCGTACCCGAATTTATGATATAGTAATATTAACTAAGCATCGGAGGACTATGGAAAATCTTATTAAAGTAGCAAAAGGCGAGAAAAAAGCCGATTTAGTAATAAAAAATGCAAAAGTTGTAAATGTTTTTAATAACAAAATAGAATTAACCGATATCGCAATATACAACGGTATCATTGCAGGAATGGCACAAAATTACGAAGGGGATGAAGAAATCAACCTAGAGGGAAAATATTTATCACCTGCGTTCATTGACGGTCACGTTCATATTGAAAGTTCAATGTGCCTGCCAAAAGAATTTGCAAAGGCTGTCGTACCTGAGGGTACACTAACAGTAATTGCCGACCCGCACGAAATTTCAAACGTTTTCGGTTTGCACGGGATAAGTTTTATGCGTGAAGCGTGTAAAAATATACCGCTGCAAGTTTACATGATGCTTCCGTCTTGTGTTCCTGCAACTCAATTTGAAACTTCGGGTTTTGATTTGGCAAGTTACGATTTGTCCTTCCTGATAGATGCACCTGAGGTTCTCGGGATTGCAGAGATGATGAATTATCCGGGGGTTTTGAATTGCAATAAAGAGGTAATGTCCAAATTAAAACTGGGTAAAAGCAAATACAAAAAAATTGACGGACACGCCCCGAACCTTTCAGGAAAAGACTTATGTGCCTACGTCGCATCAGGTGTAATGTCCGACCACGAATGCACAACAGTCAAAGAGGCAGAAGAAAAACTCGGACTCGGGATGTATGTTATGATTAGAGAAGGCTCTGCGGCAAAAGATTTACAAGCCCTAATCCCGATACTAAAAGAAGGAAATACGGACAGATGTATTCTTGTCACAGACGACAGGCATCCGACAGACTTAAAAGGACATATTAACGATATGATTCGCCAGTGTGTTTCAGCAGGCGTAAATCCAGTGACAGCAATAAAAGCAGCATCTTTCAACACCGCAAAATATTTCGGACTGAATAATCTTGGAGCAATTGCTCCGGGGTACAAAGCGGATTTACTGGTATTTGATAACCTTGAAGATTTCAAACCGCAAATCGTGTTCAAAGACGGACAAATTGTAGCACAAAACGGAGAATTAACCGTCGATACCGAACACAATGAAATTCCAAAACTCAGAGGTTCTGTGAACGTCAAATGGATTGAACACGAAGATTTTCAAATTCCTGCAAAAACCGATACAGTAAAAGCAATCGAGATAATACCGGGGTCACTTTTGACTAAAGCAACAAAGTCTAAAATTAAAATTGTGAATGGTCTTGCAGAATCTGATATTGAAAACGATGTTCTAAAAATAACAGTCCTTGAACGACACAGGGCAACGGGTAATATCGGCAAAGGGTTTGTGAAAGGATTCGGGCTGAAAAGCGGAGCAATTGCCTCTACGGTTGCTCACGATTCTCATAATATGATTGTAATCGGAACAAATGATGCAGATATGGAATTGGCAGCAATCGAACTTGTAAAATCGCAAGGCGGAAAAGTTGTGGTTAATAACGGCGAAGTTCTGGCAAAATTACCGCTCCCTATTGCAGGGTTAATGTCTGATAAACCGTTTGACTATGTCCTTGAACATTGCAATATGCTTAGAGAACAAGTTCACAAAATCGGCTGTAAATTAGATGACCCGTTTATGACAATAGCGTTTTTGTCACTGTCGGTAATTCCTGAGTTAAAAATAACCGACAAAGGTGTTTTTGATGCCAATTGCTGTAAATTTATCGATATTTTTGAGAGTTAATGGATAGAGTATTATACTTCTCCTTACGAGCGAGGACAGAATTTAGAAATTCGGAACACGTCTAACTGATGAATAATTCATCGTCCAATATTTGAATCCAAGAATAGATTTTTCATAATATTTTGGAGAAGTTCCCATTGCTTCCGCTAGTTTATTTTCAATCTTACAGATAGTTTCTTTATCTAAATCCTTGCCTGAATTTAGCAGAGTTTTTGCATCTTGTATATATTTTCTTCTTTCAGGTGTTAAATCAGTTTTTGAGAGTACGTTGAAAACCCTATTCAATCTTGGTTTAATTTCTTTTGCTCCAATTCCATATTCATCATTTATTGCATAGAACAAAGAGTCAAAATAGTTTGTTTTTTTATTTGACCAATCAGGATTTCTTGTTTCTCCGTTAAAGAAATTCCAGATATAAGCATTTTCGAAATGTTTATTATATGCAGAAATAGTTTCTAACAGTTTATCATCAGGAATCGCATCAAACATAGATAGTGTCTTTTCATTTGATGAAGGCCCGGAAATTTGCTTAAACAATTTATCCGCAATATCAGCAGATTTCATTTTAGCAAATTCTGCTCTGTATTTCTCTACTTTTTCCTGATTTGCTCCAATTAAGGCTTCTACAGAACCAGAAGGCTTTGTCACTTGGGCTTCTGCCGGTTTTTGAGTCTGAACTTTTTCATTTGAATAACTAAACGTCAATTTTGCACCGGAATTTTTTCCGTCAGAAACATTTAATTGAACATATTTTCTTGGAACAGATATCTCTGGCTTTTCGATTTTGTATCCTGACGGCAAAAACTCAGACATGTCAGAAATAAATTGGCTGTTTTTGTATTTTTGCTGTGCTATTTGAATATCTTTGACACTCAAAACATTCTCGCCTTCATTGTTATTATTTGCCATTGCCTTGAAGACTGAAAATTGATAATTGGTCATTTTTATTTCGAAAACTTCATTCCAGTTGTTTGTACTTTTATCAAATAACAATAACTTGTTGTTATCGACTTTATAACGACCACCGTTATTTTCAAAAGAAACACCTTTTTCAAACTTTACTTGCTGAGTTTTGCCACCAATGTGTAAATTAACATTTAAAAAATCCCCTGACATTAATATATCTCCTTTTTCTTTATATCCCCAAATTATATCGTATTTATATAAAAACATTTTCTTATTAAAAATTGACTATTGGAAGATAAAAATTTTTAAAAGCGTGTTATAGCAAGGATTTTAATAATTTACATTTTGTAACAATGACCTGCTATGAACCTGTCGATTTGGAATACGTCGTTCAACTTGACAACCCTGAAACGAGTACAGAGGGACAGATTGTAGTTTGTGGTGAAACAATTGTCATTTCCCCCATCAAAAAATAATGATACTATTGATGCGGTAAATCATAGATTTACCACATCCACATCGCTACACAAATAGAGTCATTTTGAGAAAGTTCAACGCTCGAAGAATCCATTGCAAAACACAACCTACAGCGTCATGCTGAACTTGTTTCAGCATCGCATAATCGAGCGACCTCGCAATATTTTATAAAAACCCCACCCCGAAATCAAAGATTTCGACCCTCCCTCAAGGGTAGGGTAAATTTGTCATTTTGAGGGAGTACAACGACCAAAGAATCCCTGACAAGATTTATATATTAAATAGATTCTTCGCTTCGCTCAGAATGACGGAAAATTTATTTCGTATTCCCCCTCCCAGTGTGAGAGGGAAAAGTATTCAATTTCTGAAAAATTTCACAACATTTACGGCATTATCTTTTGTGCTAATATTTAATTATAAAAAAGGACAAGATATGCCGCATTTTTTTATTAAATCAAGTCAAATTAACAATAACACAGTAGAAATTTCAGACAAAGAAAACTATCACCACATAGCACGCTCGCTGCGCTCGCGTGCCGGCGAAAAACTGCTGCTGCTTGACGAAAACCAAATTCAATATGAAACCATAATCACAGAAATTACTAACAGCAAAATTTTGGCAAATATCGAAAAATCATACCCGTCAAAACGCTATCTGGATTTTGAATTATTTCTTGCACAAAGCCCACTAAGGTCGGATGCTCAAAACCTCGTAATCGAAAAAGCCACAGAACTCGGCGTTTCTGGCGTTTATCCGATAATCACGGATAATTGTGCCTTGGCTCGTTCTGTTATCGACAAAAAAATTCCAAAATGGCAAAAAATTATGTACGAATCTTCAAAACAATGCGAGCGTGCAAAAATTCCGCAATGCTTTGACTGTACTAATCTTAAAACGTTGCTGAACAATGAAAAATTTGACAAAATTATCGTCTTTTGTGAACGAATTGCAGACAAAACCATAAGAGAATCGTTCCAAACCTCACCGATAAAAAGCAGGGAAAAAGTTCTTGTCATTATCGGCCCCGAAGGCGGATTTTCTCAAAACGAATTTGATTATTTTAAGTCCAAAAATTTAGAAATGCTAACTCTCGGAAGTCTGATTTTACGGGCAGAAACCGCTGTGACTGTAGGTTTGGGAAATATAATTTATGAATACGCAAATTTTAACAGATAAAATAAAAAATGATGATATTTTAAATAACATCGCAAGTTTCTTTGACAACGAAATATACCTTGTCGGCGGATGTGTTCGGGATTTTTTGCTTGGCAAAACCTCTACCGACCGTGATTTGATTGTAATTGATGAAGATGCAAGAACTTTTTCCCGCAAAGTTGCAGACTTTTTCGGCGGGAAATTTATTCCACTTGATGAAGAAAATAAAATTTACCGTGTGGTTTTACCCGATAAAATTAATTTTCTTGATATCACAAATCCAATCGAAAGTTCACTAAATTGCGACATAAAACGCAGAGATTTGACGATAAATTCAATCGCCGTAAACATTCGCACGCTTGAAATTCCTGAGGTTTGCGAAGTCGGAGTTGAGGATTTACAAAACAAAATTTTGAGAGAAAACACTGAGGAAAATTTCACGGATGACCCGCTGCGACTTTTGAGAGTTTTCAGATTTCACGCAACTCTTGGGTTTGATGTTGCAGACAGTCTTCTTGAAAACGTTTCGAAACATCGCCAACTGATAAGCATCCCCGCAAAAGAACGCGTTGAATATGAGCTGATGAAACTTTTTAGCGGGAAATATTGCACAGAAAGCCTGATTTTAATGGATAAAACGAAATTACTTGAAGAAATCTTCCCGATAGTTAAAGAGTTAAAACAAATTCCGCCTAATCAGCATCACCATTTGGATTTGTTCAACCACTGTATTGAAACGGTAAAACAAGTACAAATTCTATACGAAAAATCATCGGCAGAAGTTCAAGACCACCTGAACAGGGTCGATTTTGGCGGATTTTCAAGGCTTGCACATCTGAAACTTGCCTGTTTCCTGCACGATATCGGCAAGCCTTCCACCTGGACAATTGAAGAAGATACAAAACGTCACAGGTTCATAAAGCACGACAGCGTAGGCGAAAAGTTATCTGTTCCGCTATTAAAAAAGTTGTGTTTTTCAAACAAACAAATCGACTATATTTCGTACATAATAAAAAAACACATGTACCCGACCGCTGTTGTGTCTGCTCCCGAAGTTAACGAAAAAATAATGATGAGATATCTGCGAAAATCGGAAGAAAACGCAATCGACAACATTCTAATCGCTCAAGCAGACAGACTGTCCGCTCAAGGCCCTGAAATTACGCAAGAAATTGTCACTGAAAATATAAACGCATTAAATAATTTGATGAACTTTTGCCTTGAGGCAAAGAAAAATATTAAGCCCTTGCCAAAACTTTTAGACGGCAACGAAATTATGGAAATTTTAGACATAAAACCATCACCTTTTTTAGGCAAACTACTTAATGAACTCAAAGAAGCCCAACTTTCAGGCGATATTACGACAAAAGAAGAAGCCATTAATTTTATAAAAAAATATTCTTCTATAAATTCAACACGATTGACAAATCAAGAAAAATCGTAAATAATAAGCATGAAGGGGCAACCCTAAAAAATGGTTCTTTTTAGAGTTGCACTTTGTACCCTTAGATGTTATTTAAGAAATTGTTCCAGTAGTTCCAGTTCTGGAACTTTTTCTTTGCATGCTTCACACAGAATACACAAAAGATTTTCAATCAATAACACCAAGTTTACCACAAGAATATGATAATTTGAAGAAAATTCTTGACTGAAAATGATAGATTTCGGAGTAAGTTTATATTGTTTTGTAATGTATTTCGAATGCAAATTTTACTACTATTCAAATGTTATAAACACTTCCACCTTGCTTCAGACTTGAAAATTTGCAATTTCAAATGAGACATTTTGTCTTATTTTTACCATCCCAAAATATAGAGCGTGTTTGAGTTTTGACTATTTATTAGAATTCAGATTAGACTTTTGAGGGACAAAAAGAGTAATAAAAGACCTATTTGAGCAATTTCAGTCAATTCGCATAAAATTGCTAAAACTCAAACACGTTCGGTAATACAGGCTAATTGATTACATTTCAAAAGTCTCAAATAAACCCCAATTGCCTTGTAAATTAATTTACAACTTATGAATGATACATAAATCTACAAAATTTCATATAATCATATTATGCAAGGTACTCTCAATCTAAAGTTCAATGGGAAATGGCGTTCATACCAACAAAGAGTGTTGTATGAACTGGAATATCATCTTGCCGATGCTAAGTTGAATATTGTTGCACCCCCAGGTGCCGGTAAAACAACTTTAGGGATTGAAGTTCTTGCAAGATTAAAACATCCCGCACTTATTCTGGCTCCGACAATTACTATTAAAAACCAGTGGAAACAACGGATTGTCGATAATTTTTTAAACGAAGTGCCGGAAGATGGGTTTATCAGTGATGATATTGAAAACATCGGGGTTATAACAATTTCCACCTATCAAAATATTCATACCCTGTATAAAGAACAAGAAAGACGCGAAAAATTTTTCAATGACCTTAAAAAACAGGGAGTAGAAACTCTTGTTCTTGATGAAGCACATCATCTGAGAACTGAATGGTATTCAACTCTGCATAATTTATGCAAAGAACTCAAGAGCAAAAACTTTAGAGTTGTTTCACTTACAGGAACCCCGCCTTATGATGTTTCTCCCTCCGAGTGGAATAATTATAGTACTTTATGCGGGCCTGTTGATGCTGAAATATCAATTCCCGAACTTGTAAAAGCAGGTGAT
Organism: uncultured bacterium; assembly: GCA_945833895.1. Lineage (GTDB taxonomy): Bacteria > Cyanobacteriota > Vampirovibrionia > Gastranaerophilales > Gastranaerophilaceae > Zag111. The sequence continues at coordinate 3,239 of CAMAGQ010000013.1, read as the reverse complement.
TTATGTCCGCATCAGGATTTAATATATTTTTCCGAACTAACAGGACAAGAACTTGCAAAAATTGCAGAGTTTAGCGAACGCAGACAGGCTTTTTTTAACTATATCAAACAAATCCCTGATGTTTCTTACACCCTGGAGTCTTCTCCGTTTATAAATGATTTAGAGGACAAAACAGAGCTCATTTATGAGGATGTGGATTTTACAACAACTCTTGTTTCTTGTCTTTTATATATTGATTCTCTTAGTATTGAGGCAAGATATATTGCAGAATTTTTAGGAATAGAAATCGAAAACTTTTCGGATTTTACTTACGCAAAAGCTGAAAAACTCTTTAACGGAATATTTGGAAAATTTAAACAACATTTCAAAAATACCGTGCCGATTAAAAGCAAATTAAAAGAATTAAAACTCATAAACGGTAATAAGGTAGACTTTTGCGGTAAAACGGATTTTAGGAAACTGCATGCCAGAAGCCTTAATAAACTAAACGCAATACAAGAAATTACAAAATTTGAATATAAAAATATAGACAAAAATCTTAGAGAAGTCGTACTATTGGATTACATTGGCAAAGGCGACTCAGAAGGATTAAATATTCTTTCGGTTTTTGAAAAACTGTATCCAACTAATATTAATATTGGAATCTTAACAGGAACATTAATTGTTATACCTGCTTCTGCTAAAGAAACTCTTTATCAAATATTAAAGAATAAAAATATTGATGCTGAAAAGGTTTTAACGACAGAGTTTAGAAAGAATTATTTGCGTGTAGAAACCTACGGAAGTGTTGATATAGTTTCAGTTATAACAGAGCTGTTTGAAAAAGGACACATGAACGTAATAATCGGAACTGCGGCTCTTTTAGGTGAAGGCTGGGATTCTCCAAGTGTCAATACGCTTATTATTGCAAGTGTTGTTGGCTCTTTTATGCTCTCAAATCAAATGCGCGGAAGAGCTTTAAGAATTGACAAAAATCATCCTGATAAAACTTCAAATATATGGCACCTTGTTTCATTGGACAAATCTTCCGATGAAATCTTTGATCTTGTAACCGTTGAAAAAAGATTTAAAACATTTGAAGGAATAAGTTATAACAACACAAAACGTATCAGGAACGGACTGGAAAGACTCGGATTAGATTTAGAAAAACTAAACTGTGAAAAATTAAACAAAAATTGTTTAGACCTTGCAAACAAAAGATTAGACTTAAAAAACAAATGGAAACAGGTTTTTAATGTAAGCGAAATTACCGAGTCTAAAATGGCTCCACTCATATATGATGTCATTGAAAATAATCAAAAACAAACTTCCGTAATAACTTGTTCCATCCCGAAATGGTGTAGTTTTGCACAAAATCTTATTGATGCAAGCAGTTTGTATAAGCAAACAAAAGAAAAAAATATACTTAATAAAGCAATTCTTGCTCTGGTGTCAAAAATCGGTTGGATTAGCAGTGATTATCAAAGTATCATTGATAAGAATTATCAAATTTTTATTGAACAAACTATGTTTGAAAACTTTGCAAAAAGTTTATTAAAAACATTGAGCGACCTTTCAATAATTAAAACTTATTACAATCAATTAAATCTGAAAGTTAATAAAGAAGTTGGAAACGATTTTTATATAACCTTAGCCGGTTGCACAAATTACGAACGTAATATATTTATTAAAGCTTTTGAGGAGATTTTTAAAATTGATAATTCCTACAGATATATTCTTAAACAGAATGGAAAATATCTTGGAGTTCCTCATATTCTTGGTACAAAAGCAAAAAATGTCAAATTATTCGTAAAATATTTAAAAGCGGAATTAGGATTATTTGATATTATTTTCACAAAAAACATAGATGGTTACAAAGAATTATTACAGGCAAAATATAATATCTTAAAAACCTCACAAATTAAAAATAGCAGAATATGGATTTAAGGTGTTTGTATGAGTTTATTTAAAAGAATAAAGAATATAATTAAAAGTAATATAAATCACAAGAATGTTGAACCTGAAATTGATATCAATTCTTATGAAGATGCTTATTTTCAAGATTCAAAAGATATTCCGAATGAAGAAAATCAGCTTGAAAGAAAATATTATAAGATTCTCGAAGTTGAATACGGAGCTGATTTTAAACAAATAAAAAGTGCATATAGAAAATTATTGAAAAAATATCATCCGGATATGTTTCAAAATCAGCCTGAAAAGTTAAAAGCGGCTCAGGAAGTAACAAGACAAATTAACGAAGCTTATACATATTTTGAAAGGAAATTTTTATGAATTTAGTCTTAAAATTATTCAAATTTATTCAATCAGAGGCACATGCCCTTCTTAACAGATTTGAAGATCCAGTAAAACTGATTGAACAAGGTATCAGAGATTTAAAAAAAGATTTTGATGAATCAATGAAAAGTGTTGCTCAAATTAAAGCAATCGCAATCGGAGCTAAAAAAGATTTGGAAGTAAAAAAACAAATCGCAGCCGATTACGAACAAAAAGCAATGCTACTTTTACAGAAAGCAAAGGACGGAGAACTTGATTCAGCAGAAGCTGACAGACTTGCAGGAGAAGCTCTCAAGAAAAGACAAGAAGCTCTAAAAGAAGTACAAAGACTTACAGGTGAGATAAAGAATTACGATTCCTCTCTTGAAGTTATGGAAAAAAAGGTTTTGCAACTTAAGAATAAAATTAAAGAATCAGAAAATGAATATACTTCATTAAAGGCTCGTGCTATAGTAGCTAAAACTACTAAAAAAGTTAATCAACAATTATCTACGATCAGCTCTGATTCAACAATGGCAATGATTGAAGAAATGAAAACAAAAATCCAATCAGAAGAAAACCTGGCAGAAGCTTATGCGGAAACTACATTTATTGAAACCTCAGTTGATGATGAAATCAACAAAGCAATAGGCAGTGATGTTGATATACAACAGGCATTAGAAGCAATGAAACAGAAATTGCTTGCAAATCCGGATGATAATATTGATGCTTTGAAAAAAGAATTGGAGTAACAAATCAAGGCTTACACCATCCCTGCCAGTACGTTAATAAGTCGGGTATAAACCCGACTTATTTTGAGATGCTCAAACTCACTGTTTAAAATCATCAAACCGATTGCATCTTTACACCAAACTACTCAAAAAAATACAACCATCCAGTTAAGTTACAAAGACAAAACCGACTTGCTCATTATAACCTGACGGATAAATTTGGAATAGGGAAAGTGGGTATAATTTAGAAAATGT
>CAMAGQ010000012.1 GCA_945833895.1 uncultured bacterium | reverse complement strand
TAAAATTTATTTGTATATAAGGTGAAGGGAGTAGAAAATGACTAATATACAAGTTTCACAAGAAATTCAAGAAAAATGCTGCGTTGCTCGCGGCGTAAAAGGAGTACCTGCTCCAATTCCTCAAGAAGGTGAATGGACAAAATGTAAAGAAATTAAAGACATTTCAGGTCTTACTCACGGTTGCGGATGCTGTGCACCTCAACAAGGTACTTGTAAATTAACATTAAACGTTAAAAACGGTGTTATCCAAGAAGCGTTGGTTGAAACCATCGGATGTTCAGGTATGACTCACTCAGCTGCTATGGCAGGTGAAATCCTTCCTGGTAAAACAATCCTTGAAGCGTTGAACACTGACCTTGTTTGTGATGCTATCAACGTTGCTATGAGAGAATTGTTCTTGCAAATCGTTTACGGCAGAACTCAATCTGCTTTCTCTGAAAACGGTTTACCTGTAGGTGCAGGTCTTGAAGATTTAGGTAAAGGCTTATGCTCTATGTGCGGTACTATTCACTCAACCGCTCAAAAAGGTGTAAGATATCTTTCTTTGACTGAAGGTTATATATTGAAATTGGGTCTTGATAAAAATAACGAAGTTATCGGTTATCAATTCGTTAACCTTGGTAAAGTTATGGATGCTATCAAAAAAGGCGTTGACCCTAAAGAAGCTTTCGACAAAAACATCGGTACTTACGGCAGATTTGCTGACGCCGTAAAATATATCGACCCTCGTGAAGAATAAAATTTTCATACCCTCACAATTGAGGGATATGAACGAAATACTTAACGAAAATTGAGTTTCGTATTTCGGTAGAGGGGTAAAATCCTGAGAAAAGTTCAGGATGACGTTACAAAAAATTAAGAGGAAAAATAATTATGACAGTAAAATTTGAAGGACAAGATAGACGTGAAGCCACTCTTAAGAAAGTTTTACCTGAATACGGTTTGAAATCTTTAGAGGAAGCTCGTGAATTATGTTTATCAAAAGGAATTGACGTTGATGCGATTGTTAAAGGTATTCAACCTATCGCATTTGACAACGCTTCTTGGGCATACACATTAGGTTGTGCTATTGCTATTAAAAAAGGTATCAAAGATGCTGCTGATGCTGCTGAAGCAATCGGTTTAGGCTTGCAGGCATTTGCTGTTCCTGGTTCTGTTGGTGACAGCAGAAAAGTTGGTATCGGCCACGGTAACTTAGGTGCTATGCTTTTAAGAGAAGAAACTAAATGTTTCTGTTTCTTAGCCGGTCACGAATCTTTCGCTGCTGCTGAAGGTGCTATCGGTATCGCAAGAAACGCTAACAAAGTAAGAAAAGAACCTTTAAGAGTAATCTTGAACGGTCTTGGTAAAGATGCCGCTTACGTTATCGCAAGAATTAACGGTTTCACCGCTGTTGAAACTGCTTACGATTACAAAACAGGCGAATTGAAAATCGTTAAAGAAACTCCATTCTCTGACGGTGAAAGAGCAAAAGTTCGCTGCTACGGTGCAGATGATGTAAACGAAGGTGTTGCAATTATGATTAAAGAAGGTGTTGACGTTTCTATCACAGGTAACTCAACTAACCCAACCCGTTTCCAACACCCTGTTGCAGGTACTTACAAAAAATGGTGCTGGGAAAACGGCAGAAAATACTTCTCAGTAGCTTCAGGCGGTGGTACAGGACGTACTCTTCACCCTGATAACGTTGCAGCAGGTCCTGCTTCTTACGGTATGACAGATACTATGGGAAGAATGCACGGGGATGCTCAATTCGCAGGTTCTTCTTCAGTTCCTGCTCACGTTGAAATGATGGGCGTTATCGGTATGGGTAACAACCCTATGGTTGGTGCTACTGTTGCTTGTGCAGTTGCTGTTTCTCAAGCAATGAACAAGTAATCAGGTATTATACAAATACAAAAACAGGAGCGAGATTAATCGTTCCTGTTTTTTATTGAAAAATTTTTTAATATCTAAACAACTAACGCAGAAGAAGTTTTAGAACTCATTTTACCTCTTAATGACAACTCTTTTTGCCCGGGTAAAACAATGCAATTTACCAGTTCAGCTCCGCTTTTTATCTCAGCATTGTCAAACACAATACAATTATCAAGCATAACATATTCGCCGATTTTACAATTATTTCCGATGACGTTGTTTCCTACAATTCTGATATTGTGCGGAAGTTTCGTATTTCCGCAAATGTAACTTCCCAAGTTTGTTTCAACAATTTCATCATGTTTAATCTTGCAAACTCCGTTAAATACATCCTGAACAGACTGTTTGTACTGCTCAATTGTTCCGATATCGTTCCAATATGTATCAACATCAAAAGTATTAATCAATTTTGCGTCCAACAATTTAGGAAAAACATTTTTCGCAAAATCGTAGAATTGTCCTTCCGGAATATAATCAAAAATCTTATAATTAAAGATATAAATACCTGTATTGATTAGGTTACTTTTAGCCTCTCCAACGGAAGGTTTTTCCTGAAATTCTGTAATAAATCCGTTTTCATCTCTGACAACGACACCGAAATGAGAAACCATTTCATGCGGAATTTCCTTCACGCCGATTGTTGCGATAGCGTTTGATTTTTTGTGAATTTCAATACCTTTTTTAATATCCGCAGTCGTCAAAATATCACCCGACATTACGATAAAATCTTCACCTTCATCAAAGAAATGCTGACATTTTTTAACACCGCCTGCAGTTCCTGAAAGTTCAACTTCTTTTATGTAATTAAAATTTATACCAAGATTATTTTTCTTATATCTGTCAATAATCTTATCCGCAAGGTAATAAGTATTGGAAATAACGTCCTCAACCCCAACGTCGTGCAGTTGTGTCAGAATTATATCCATAATCGGAACATTCATAATATGTATAAGCGGTTTAGGCATTCTCAAAGTAATCGGTTCAAGCCTTGACCCCATACCGGCTGCCATTACCATTGCTTTTATTTTACTGTTCTTGTTCATATATTCACCCTGTCTAAACCGATTATACTACCAAGGATAATTTTTATCAACCGTCCACGCATTTAATTTCAACAACGCCGCACAAGCACTCCCGACACCAAAACCCGTCAAACTCGCAGATGATTTTTTATTACAGGAATCCTCAATGTCTTTACTTGCCAAATCCGCATAAGAATACGTATCAAGAGGGATTCCGCACTTATCCAATCCGCCAAGATGTATTCCGCTATACGTCATTAGATTTTCATATTTTTGCTTGTCGCAAATTTCCGGAGGTTCTTCCGCATTATATATTGAAAACATGAATACATCCTGTCCTAACCTGTTTGGTTTAACCTTTCCGTTTATGTCGACAAGTAAAGTTACAAAATCATTCTTATCCTTGTTAAATCCGATAATTGAACCGTCAGCCAACACAACACAGTACATTGCTTTATTAAAATGATTTGTTGTACTCACTAAAAACTCCTGTATAATTAAGTATCTGAACTTAGCATTTCAATAATATCTTCTTTTGTCAAATTGTTACTAATTTCTTTTATTGTCGTAATACTGTTTGTGTCGATTTCCTCGTTGAAAATCTCTTCCAAAAGTCCCCTGTCATAATCGTACAAAATCGAACCGTGCTGCAAGATATAACCGTTTTTGCGGCACTGAGCAGAACCGATAAGTTTCTTATTTTTATAGCATAAATCAGCACCCGTTGATAAAAGCATACAGTAATCGAATTTTGTCTTTATCGCTTTTGACGTGCCAAAATCAAGTTCAATTCCAAGTTTTTTGAACTTATCAATAAGAATTTGAGAAATTTCTTTATATGAAGCCACCACGTGTTCGCCGTTTTCAAGATACGAAACAGGGCAGACAAAACTGTACGTTATTTCATTGTCATGTAGCAACGCCCTGCCGCCCGTCAAACGTCTGACGATATCGATATTATGACGTTTTAAGGCATCATAATCAACGAAATCATCCTTCTGATTTCGTCCGAGGGAAACACAGGCAGGCGACCAGCCATATAACCTGAAAACAGGTGTTTTCAACTGATTTTCTATAGCCGAGTCTAAAATTTCGGCATCAATTTCCATATTTTTCGCACCGCAGTTAGAACTGTACGGAATCATCTCCATAATAATCTCCATAACCGGAAGTATTGTGAATAGAGTAACTTCCGTCAAGTTTCGGCGGTTGAATTTCATCTAACGGCAAAAATCCTGATGTATCAATTTGTTGATATCGCTGTGGTTGTTCAGGAATACTTTGAACCTGTTCTTGAGTTGCTGTTTCGGTTTCCGCGGTTTGTTCTTGCGGTTGCTCCTGATTACCTTTTTCTTTATGTAAGAATATCAAGTTTTCGTTAATTTTCTTTTTCTTTGCAGGTTTTTCTTGTTTTTCAGCCTTTTGTGCTTTTTCTTTTACTTTTTTCTTTGATTTTTTTGAAGCCTTTGAGTCATCTGCAGAAACTTCCTCTTCGTCAGTTTCCAGATTTGAAGATAAACCTGTCACTTTGTCTGTGTTTGGAACATTTTTATTTTCTGCGATATTTAATTTGTTATGCTCGTAATTTTCAAGAGGAACAGACGGAACTTCAATGTCCTTAACCTCCGCAACAGGGGTTGTTCCTTCTGCTGATGATAAATTTTCGGTAAATTTTTCAACATTTTGAACTGTTTGCTCATACTCAGAATTGTCTGTTTGCTGAGCCACAGTTGTTTTTTCACCATTTTCTCTTGCTACAAGTTCTTGTTCAAATTGAAGCAACGCCTCATTTCCGACAAATTGTTCAAGAGCCGCACGTTTTGAGAAAAACTCGGATTTTGCATTACGCTGCCTGTCTAAAGCCGTTCTGTAATACGCATCGGTGATTACAACCAACTCACGGGCAGCATCATTTGCCACTGCAGAATCGAATTTTGTTTTACGTTCCTGAACCAAATCGTTCATCATTTCCAGTTGTTTTTTTGCACTCATATAATCGTAATACAAATCAACGGTCTTTTGCTGTAAATCCTCAACTTTTCTGATTAAAATAATCATATCAGCGTCGTTAACTCGTGTGTATTTGTAGTTTAAAGCCTTTGTATCCTGCGTCATAATACCGAGAACGTTACCGCTTATAAGAGAAGTTCCCGCAATGACAGGATTGCCGATACCTGCACCGACAAGAGTTGACATACTCGCAATTGTTGTAAGAACTTTTTTGAGTGATTTTTCATCAGGCTTATCAGCATCAGGGTTTGCAAGTTTATACAGTGCGAAATTTATTGTTTCACTTTGCATTGCAGCACCCTGCCATAATAACGACAAATCAGAAAGCATCTCCTTCCCGTCATATTCCAATTCTTGCGAAATCTCTTTTGACATTCTTTTTAAATCTAAATCAGCATAAGTATAATCGGCAATTTCCGCTTCTCTTGAGTTATCAATTCTTGCGTAAGTCTTTTCTTCTGCTGAAGTTTTAACTTCTTCTGCTTGAACATATTGAGTTTCAGGATATTCTGAAATTCCGACTCGAAAAGCCGGCGGTTTCGGGAATTCGACATCAGGTAGTATTACGTTAGAAAATGAAGGCAGCACCGTCATTCCCATAAGTAACGAAATCAGCATAATCTTATTTTTTAGCATTATTACCTCCTACCAGAGCGGAATTATAATCATACTGGTACATATTCAAACTATCCACAACCTTTTTACCCGCTAAACGCTGTAACTCCAAATGATATTTTTTTGCCATTTGTTCGTATTTTAATTCTTCAACCTGCATATCCTTGTACATTGCCGAAGATATTGCAATCTCAAGGAAATCCTCTTCGTCCATCGCTTTTGCATAATTTTTACTGTAAAGCAACTCTCTTGAACGAACTTCTTTCAACTGTGAAAGTGTGTTTTTATAATTATAGTATGCGTTGATAATTTTATCCTGCAAACTTTCGACAAGTCCTGCAAGTTCAATCAACTCGGTATCAGTCAGCGGAACTTCCTGCGGAATATTTTTGCGGTTCAAAAGGTTCTGAACCATTCTGCCTGCCGCATAACTTCCCGATTGAACCATATAATCTGCCCCGACCAAAGCAGGTGCAAGAGCAGCACCCGACACAATAGCAGAAAGTGTTTTTGCCATCAATGATGAATGTATTCTTCTCTGACTTTCAGGTGTAGAAAGTTTCTTCAAGGCAAAACCGATAACTTGATTGTTTTCAACAGTTCCCTTCCACAAATTGTCAATATCTTCCATATCTTTTTCTTTTTGGAGTTTAACAATTTCGTCCATTATCTCTTGTTCGCTAATTACAAGTGAACCCTGACTTTTGTAATCAACCTTCGGAAGTTCTATTTTTGCCTGCTCAACATTGCCCAATGTAACTTCATCAGCAATTGTCATGCCTGCAAACACAAACATTAAACTAACTATCCCTAATATAATCTTCACACTTCTCATACTAATGTTATATCACAATTATAAGAATAAATCCAATGGTTGATTAATCTTTAAATCTATGGATTGTTCAACAAACGATAAATAAAATCTACAATGAACAAGAAGAGGTAGAAAGAGTTGAGCAATAACAAAACAAAATCGTGTTATATGAGCCCCGTTATCTCTAAAAGCCTGCTTAATAACACGTTCAAAAACAAAGGCGATATTTTTAGAGCAAATAAATCCTACAAAGAAGCGATATCCAATTATTTAAACGCTCTTTTGGTTGACAGAAATAATGCTGAAATATATTTTTCACTTGGAGTTTGTTACAAAAATCAAAACAAACTCAATAAAGCGATTGAGAATTTAGAAAAAGCGGTTTTGCTTGACTCGGAAAACTACGAATATTTTTACGAACTCGGGCTTTGCCATTTGAAAGACGAAGTTCCTTGTAAAGCGATTAAATGTTTTATTCAGGCAATCCAATTAGAGCCTGAAAACCCTGAGATAATCTACCATCTCGGACTTGCCCATGAACTGTGTGAAGAACCGGATATGGCAATGATGATTTACCAAAAATTAATAGAAAATTCCCCGACATATATGCGTGCATATTTAAGAAAATCCTATTTGCTTTCTAAAATGGGCTTATACAATCAGGCATTGAAATTATATCTTAATGCGTTGAAAATTAACCCGCAATATACAAAAATTTATTCTGAAATCGGAAATTGTTTCGACAAACTCGGAAAACAAAAAGAAGCAAAAAGATATTACCGCAAATTCTTATCAGCAGAACCCGAGGACGAAAAAGCAATCCGCATTATGCACCGTATGAAAAACCTCAGAAAGTTGAAACCTGCAATAGAAAAATCAAATCTTTCTCTTGTTTAAATATTTTCAGGCAACAGAATGTCATGTCCGACATTTTGCATCAAATTGAGGTATGAATCGTAATAAACTTTTGTTGCATTAATATATTCTCTCAGGTTTTCCTGATAGTAGTTTTCAACCTGAAACAAGTTCAAAAGGCTTACCTGACCTTTTTCATAACGTTTTTTATAACTGTTAAGAACCGTCCGGTAATCTTTTATAATACTTTCGTAATGTCGTAAATTTTCTTTTGCGTATTTAAAGTTGTTGTAATCCTCTTTTAGCGAATATTTCAGGTGATTTTCAAAAGATTCCTTATCCATTTTTGAACGTTCAACGATTATTTTCGATTTTTTAATTTCAGGTGAAAAATTGTACAAAACGGGAATATCGAAACTAACTCCGGCGTAAGCCCCCGGAAAAGCCTCACCGCCTGCTTGATGTGCAGTTTGATAAGCATACCCGCCCCCTACCGTAACATCAGGAATTCTCTGCCTGCCAGCAAGTTGCAAATTAAGTTCATCCCTTTTTATTGTATCATCAGATATTGCAAGAGCATAACTGTATATCATTGCTGTTGCTTCAATCTCGGGATAAGGCAGCAATTCAAAACCGAAAAACGCCAGACCGTCAGCAAACAACGACTCTTCTTGCGTATCATACATTACAGACGAATTTCGTATATTCATTGAATTATTCAAATCAAACTGGGCGTTAAGTAAATCTGCTTTTGCCTTGTTTAAAAATATCAACTGTTTTTGATACTTTATATCGTTTTGTAAAACTTCTATATCGTAATTTGGCGAAGTTTTAGGCTTTTGAATAGCCGTTGATTTAACACGGTTAAACATTCGTTCGCGTTCTTTTAAAATTAAGACGACGGACTTCATATACAAAACATTGTAATATTTTCTCATAACCTCAATTTTAAGATTATGTTCGGCAGCATTAATTTCATCTTCCATTATATGAAGTTGGGCAATTGCAGCCTTTTTACGCACCCCTCTTTTACCGATTTCAACAGGCAGAGCAAGCCCGAATTGGCTTGAATTTCCTCGAGTAACCTTACCCATCAGAAAATTTGATTGGAACTGCGGATTTTTTAATGCATTTGCAATTTTCACATCCTGCTTTAATTCTTCTATCTTTTTGCGTTTTGAAAGTAAGTCAACATTATTTTCCAAAGAAAGTTCAACTGCCGATTCCAGCGGAATATGCACAACCTCTGCTATCACCGACGGAGTAAATAATACCATACAGACGAATAATATTATAATCTTTTTCATCATTCTTCCCTATATATACTTATTTTAGCATAAATATTTTAATATTCTTAGATGATGTGTTTTCTTTTAATTTAAAATAAAATATCGGGTAAGAATAAGGAATTGAGAGAGTAAATCTATGAATAAAAAGATTTTTGCAACAGTATTATTAAGCGGATTGATATTTGCAGGATTATGTAATGCCGCAGAAGTAAAAACTCAAAACACAATCAAAGGCATCACTCAATTAGAAAAAAAGATGTCGTTAAATTTCATAAATAAACTTCAAGCAACAGCCGATAATGACGGAATATCTTTTGCTTCTCAATGGCCGGAAGAATATTTTGACAATTCGGACAAAAATTCCTACCTGTACGTCATTCCGAATAACGAAAATGACACCCTTGAACTTGTAATGTTTAACATCGCAAAAACAGGCTCTGACTGCTTCAAAGGTGAGTCGCCTGATTTTTGTATTCCTGCTGTTTCTCCAACTATTGAGAAATATTCATACAAAAACCGTTTTATTGCAGAAATTACTCCTGATTTCATTGATAACCGAAACGACTTCACAAAATCAGAAATTCTGACAAAAGACGGCAAATATTTTGATACGAAAAATATAATAAAATTAAAGGCAACTCCTAACGCCAACACTTATAAAACTTGTACATTTGATAAAAACGACAAAGTCGAAAAATGCCAAACATTTAACAAAGAAACCAATGAACTTGTTTATACCGAAAAATTAGACAGAAAGCCAAATCTTCCTGAAACAGAAAACATCTACAGATATATTAAATATTCCGCTGACGGAAATAAAATGGAAGAGTTTTACTATTCAAACGGCAGACACATAATCTACGATAAAAACGGCGAAATTAAACGTTTTGCTCAATATAACAAGGATAAATTTAAGTTTTACGACACAGAACTGCCTGACCTGTATATAGAAACAGTATTTGTAAGAGATGACAAAGACAGAGTTATCGAAGAACAGAACTACGACCGAAACCACCGTATAGTACGTCATTATCAGGCAAGTTACAAAGATGACAACACAATTGATAATATTGTAGTGAAGGATTCAATGAACAGTGCAGAATGGACAATTCTGCCTATCGGAATTAACGATATTGTAAATCTTCCGTTTAAAATAAGAATGTAGTAGCATTTTATTTTCTTTTGTTATAAAATTCTCAAGGACTGTATTTTAATTAAATTAAGTCTTATACAGCAGGATTTTTTATTTATGACAATAGATATAATTACTCCAAATATGCAGCAAAGCGTTCGTATGTCTAATTTCCCGGCAAAAGGAAAGCAAATAACATACGGAAAAATCAATATGCCTCAAAAAAATCCTGAAAACAAAATGACTGCAACCGACAAGTTAAAAGCCGCTACAGGCTCAATAACAGGCGTTCTCATTCCATTGTCAATGTTTATGAAAAAACAAAACGTTAAAAATCCGTTCAAGGTTAAATACAAAGTTAAAGAAATGCTTACAATGGCGGCTTGCGGAAACATCGGCGGGATTTTACTGAGTTCTATCGGCGAAAAAAAAGAGGATAAGTTAAAAAAATGGAAAGAAGGAGCATTCCAAATGACATTAACCTCAATTCCGATGCTGCTTGTAGATAACATAATCGCCTTCTGCGAAAAATCCAAGAACCCAAAAATAAACAATAATTTAACAAAAATCGCAGGTTCAATTGCAGGCGTTGCAATAGGTTCAAACACTGCCATTTATATCTTCAACAAATTACGCGGCGGAAAAGACGTCAAAAAGCCTGAAAGAGAACTTAAACTTATTGATATGATTGCAAATCTTGATGACGCTGTTGCGGTTTGCGTACTTGCAAAAATTCCGTTTGCCGACAAAATCCACATAGAAAGGGCATTACCTTTCATATATTCCTTCTGCGGATATCGTTCAGGAACAGGCGAAAACCGTTACTAATCCTTAGTTAGCCATTCAGTACAAACGTTCGTAAATTTTTCGGGATAATCATTGAATAAATCTTCTGCATGGTTTGCGTTTTCAAATAAAAGGTAAGATTTCTTGCAAAGTGCTTCATTATATAGAAGTTCCGAGTGCCACGGAAATACCGTCGGGTCGTTTTCTCCCGCCAAAAACAAAGTCGGTGCTTGTACTTTTTTGATTATATCTATAGGTTTTAATTTCGGTAAAAAGAGATTTCCTGCCCTGATTGAAAGCCAGCGTTTCGGCTCAAATTTTTGGAATAACGTCGGAATCCACGCATGCGGCGAATACATGTGGTTTTCGATTTTTGAAAAATCAGAAGGTGCGGAAATCGCAATGATTTTATTTATAGCAAAATTCCTCGCTCCGTGCAACAAAACCAAAGCACCGCCCAAAGAAAATCCCATCAGGGAAACCTTTTTGTATTTCGTTTTAGCAAACTCTACAACTGCATCTAAATCACGCTCTTCCTTTGCCGTAAACGTGTAAAAACCGCCGCTTCTGCCATGCCCGCGAAAATCCATCGCAATCACATCAGTAATCGGCAAAAAACTTTCGACAAGGTTTTTAACAGATTTTGAGTCCTTGGTCATAAACCACCCGGGGCAAATGATTAGAACCTCATCTTTACCTTCGGAATAATGATTGATTTTTATCGTGATATTATCAGAAGTTTTCAGGGATAATTCCTGCAATTTACAGTCCTCCGTTGTTTAGCAGTTCTGAAAAGTTATTCATCAATTCATCTTTATTCAAAATCTTGCATGCCTGACCGTTCGTAAACAACGCCATCAACTGCTCTTCTTCAGGCGTAATTTGTTTTTTTGCAGTATATTTCTTCTCAGGAGATTCAAGCAGTTGAGAAACCAGAACTTCATTCTGTTCCTGTCTTGCCAAAAGTGCCGCAACTATTGTATTCAAGTCCTTTTGAGTAAAATTACATTCAACTTTTGGTTCAAATTTGCTAAGCGTTTCGTCGCTAAGATTTATTTCAAAAACTTCTTTGATATCTTTACCCAAACCGCCAATTTTTCCTGAAAGTTTGTAGTTGCATTTTTTATCGACCCAACCGTTGATATCTATATTAACGCTGAGTTTCAGCCCGAAAATATCCATATACTGATTGTAATGTAACGGTTCGCAGGTTCTGATATTATTAATATACCTGTTGGTTAATTCAGCTGTTTTTTGTTCATACAAAGATGCTTGTTCCGCTTTTTTCTCAACAATTGAATCAACAGTACCCTTATTTACATCTTTTTGGGTCTCAACCTTGTTTGCCGTAAAAGCACTAACTGAGGTTTGAACCGCCAAAACTACCGCTAAAGTTAATAAAGTTAAAATCTTTTTCATTCCATAATTCCTTTTCCTTAATTATTAAAAACCTAACATTTCAAGTCCGTTCATATCCATAGGATTGCTGCTGCCATTAGAAATTGAACATGCACCCTGCCTAAAAACCATATCCATCAAGGCTTCATCGTTAGAGGACATATTGCCTAGTGCTGAAACATCAATCTCATCAAGGTCTTTCAACATTTTACCGCCTCTTTTTCTTGCCTGCTCCTGCAAAATTGAATCCCCGACCGAGGCTAATTGTTGTTTTGTAAACGCACATTTCGCAATCGGTTCATACGTCATAACCTGAGCCTCAGAAGCATCAACACCGTACAAAGTCTTAAACAAACCGTTCATGCCTGTTGACTTTGCGGTAAAATCTATTCTGCACTTATTGTTTTCCCAACCTTTTATTTGAATATTGAAATTAAAATTCAAACCTAAAACCGAAGAGGCAAGAGATTCCGAATACGGACTGCAGGTTTTAACACTTGATGCAAGTTTTGTCGTTACAACAGGTTGCGGAGGTTTTTGAACTGCCTGCTGAGTTTGTCCGCTGTTTGGAACGGCACGTTTTGTAACAACAACTTCCGCCATAACTTTTGTACATAACATCAGTGTTAAAGCAATTATAATAAAGTATATTTTTTTCATCTGAATACTCCAGTCTTAAATCTTTATTACATTATACCAATATTTGAAAATTTTGGTATAATATTCTAGAGGTATTTTAGCATAAAAACCAAACCCGGAAGAAAAATATGAGCAAACAAATACTTAAAAATAACGAACTTTTAATGCTTGGTACAGGACTTCTCATACTGGGAGCAGTTCTTGCAACCTATTCAATTTCCACTTATATGGAAATGCAAAAACTTGAACAGCGTATAGATTTTGAAACCATTGATAAAAACAACCAACTTTCATCTAATGAAAAATATTATAAATATATGGAATATTCGGATTTTCTTAACCTAAAACTTAAAGAAAACAGAAAAATTCCGATAAAAAGAGTATCTTGCGTTTACCTTGATTACGCACAGCATAACGCGGTTGAGATGTATTACTTAGCAAAAAACAAGATGTCCGCAGACGAAACAAAAAAGACTTTTAGCGAAGATAACGTAAAAAATTTGTACGATATCATGTCGAATTACAAAAGTTGTAAACAAACTTCCGGATATAAAGTTATACTCGAACAACTCATAGAAGAGTCGCAAAATGCGGATAAGGAACGTCAAAAAGCAGACGACAGAATGAACGAATTTTTGTACGGAAGCGGCACTACCCCGCCTGTTGTGACAACTGAAGAGGAAACGGAAGAAACCCTGCCTCAAAACGACGGAACTTCCCAAACTTCAACTTCAACAAATGAAAATAAGCCAACCCCGAATTATATAGACGAAAACGGCAAAGCCCAAACACTAACTCAAGAACAAATAGAGTACATAAACCAGCAACAAGCACAACAACACACTCCTTAGAAAATCATAGAAGTGTGTTGATTATTGTTAATTCATTTACGTTTGCTTAAACAATATTTGAGCCGTTATCGCTTTTGGTGGCAAGGTTTATGTTTTCAAAATCCGCAGAATATTTCAACGAACATTCTTGAACCTCTTTCAATTTTTCGAAAAATTCTTTTCTTGTTTTTTCTGCCTTTGAGCCTTTCGGTAAATTAATATTCATTATTAATTTTGAAATTGCTTGCAGACGTTCTAGCGTTCCATTCAATGAATCTACATAGTTTTTAGCCAATTCAATATTTTTTGCCCGAACGTAATCCGTATTGTATTTTATGAAGTCGTATTTCGCTTGTTTTGGCTTTTTCTTGACTTCTTCAATTACGGCAGTCAAGACTTTATCAATATTTTTTACCGACAATCTGAAATTCGTTCTATTACAAGATTTTAAAATACGTTCTCTTGCTTCAACAAGCCGCTGTTCATAATTAGGGTCGGACTCAATATCTGCAAGTTTTTCAACTTCTCTATTGACGATTTTCACCTGAGTATCCACAGATTTCAAAACTGAATGTATTCGTTTTATATTACGTTTTGCACCGTCAATATTCACGATATTGTTATACATTTCAATAACTCGTTCACCTATTCCCAACTGGTCAATGAACATTAATGCCGTATCCAAATCATCTTTATCAAACATATCTTTCATGATTAAAGACAAACCCGCATCCGAATAGAAATCTGCAACTTTTCCGTTTGTAAGTTTCAATTGAGTATTTTTTAACTCATCTTTTATCATATTAAGATTACCGTTTCTCGCAGATTGCATTAAAAGATTTTGCAACTCAACAAGGTTTGCACTGACTAAAAGTGATGCTATACTTTCTTGGTACACACCCTTTAAATCGTTTATTTCCTGTTGTTGAGATTTTGTCAAACCTTTATACGGATTATTCTCCTTGGTCGGTTTTGCCAACAGTAACAGGTAATCATTCAACATCTGTTCAGGAGATTTTATCATTTTGTGTTTGTCCAAAAACTTCTCAAAATCAACGTAATACAAATCCGCATCAGGCAGTTCTTTTGATTTCGCTTTTATCCATTTGTTCAGCATTTCAAACGCTTTTTTGTGATATCTCGGATCAACAACTTGCATTATATACGAGAATTTCTCCTGTTCTATATTATCTAATTGGATTTTGATTGTTTTTTCAATCGGCGTACCGCTTGAAGTTTTCTCATATTTTATAAGGCTGTTAGCCAAATCGATTATAATCGGTTTATAATCTTTTACGGTCGAATTGCCTTCATTTAATTTTTTGACAATTTCATTTACCCTGCCCATTTCGTCTTTCAATGACTCGTCATCCTCATAATCTTTTTGGAATTTTGTCATTATGTCCATAATATATTCACCCTGAGTTTCTGTCAGAGTATCGTTAGCCTTAAGTGAGCGAACGAGATTGCGTAATTTTTTCAAATCACTAATTGTTGATATCATTTTTCGAACAGTAACAATTGTAGATATAGAATTGTCAAGTTCCTGATACAAGTTCAAAAGTTCCTGTGAATAAGCCTGTTCATCTTCAAATTCGACTTTTGCATAAGCAGGCAGTGAACCGTATCTTTTATAGGCATCATCTTTATACTTGCCATAAATCTTATCCAGATTTAACAACCGTAAAGAATTGTAGTAGTCAAGATAAATATCGTCAAAACTTCTTTTTGCACTCACATATCTTGAACCTTTCGAAATACGGCTTAACTTTGTATATGCAAAATACGGAACAGTTCTTGAATTTTCAATCCCGTCGAAATTTTCACTGTGGAAGAGGTTATTGAAAACAGCATTTTCTGTTCTGGTCTCCAACGCTCTGAATTTTTTCAAAACATCATAACCCGTAACAGGTTTTATACCAAGTGCTTTATCGTCAATCAGGTAATTATATTTTTCCTTAAATTCGGCAGTTGTCATATTCTGCATATTATTATAGATTTTGACAAATTCATCATCATCTACAGGGTCAAAATTATCATCAATCCATTTTTCTATGAGCGGAACATTATCTCTTGTAAATGCAATTGAACTCATATCTTCTTTGTTTAAGTACATATTTTTCCGCAAAACAGGACGAACTTTTTCCACTAATTCATTAATTTTTTGGTCTTTATTTTCGCAATTCAATGTTTTATCCGTCATTGCTTTTCTAAAACTGTCAAGCATTAACTCAATTGTATTATCAAGACTTCCGTTAAATTTAGAATTATCAATATTTCCTAAGGATTTCAAAATCAAGTTGATTTTACTTACGGAAATTTTAACGTGCGTATCTTTCTGATAATCTTCAAGCAAATCATAAACCTCATTGGTTGAAGTTCTTGCACCGGCTTTAGCAATATCAGGAGATTTAGCGAAAGAATAATCAAAATTCTTACGTGCTTCTTTTCTTACAGCACCTTTCAAATAATTCAAATTACTTTGAGTAATCGGCTCTGCGTAAATTTTTCTCAAATCAGGAAGTTTATCATAAGATTGAAGAATTGCAACTTTTTCAAATAACAATTTAAGTTTATCGTCAGGTTTTAAATTGTCAAAATCTTCTTTTGTCGCAATTTCTTTTACTCCCGGAATTTTACCCCAGATACGATTTTCAATATTCTCATACGAATTCTGAATACCTTCACCGTACAACTCTAACCTTTTCAATTTTTGTTGAAGTTCATCACGGGTCATATCTTTAGCGTAATTTTCCAAATCCTCCAGATAAGTATCGGCAGGAATTGTAGTATTATCCTTAATATTGCTTATTACTGAGCGTATATTAGGCTGAATTCCAGGTGTGATAATATCATCAAACATCTTGAATTTGTATTCTTCATCACTATCAAGAGTCAACTTTTTGTACAATTTGCTGTTAATGTTCTCAGGCTTAACCTCACCAACATCATCCAGTAAGTTTTCAAGAAGTTTACCTGACCTGTAGTCAGTACCTGTAATAAAACCTAATTCACCGCCTGAACCCATTGAGTAATCTGTTCTTATTAAGCCGTTTTCGTCGACCCAAACATTTCTGTGTTCAATCGGACCCCAAGAGTTATCGTGGAAGAGTGAATCTTTTTCCTTAATACCGTCAGGTGTCATAACTTTTACAGGTTTTAAATCAACGATGTATTGAGCGTGCCGGGCAATCTCATCACTTTTCATTGACATTGTAGAAACACCTGAGTATGGTGAGTTTTTAATCTTTTCAATTGCTTTTAGGGTATTTCTTTCCATATAGTATGGACGACCCGTCATTTGTTCAATAATTCTAACCTGGTCATTTCCCGACAAGCCTGAATGAAGTTCCGATACCCAGTGATCACCATGAAGAACACCAATTTCACGAGCCAACTCGTCTATAGGTTCCTGATATTCCTTGTGATGTGCTGAAAGATTTCTGGTTGTCGCAGAATACCAACCATTAATATGTTGTTCAATATTTTTTAATACTTCTTTTTCAGAAGGTGTAATACGGGTTAATTCTGTAGGCAAATCCTTGTACAAACGTGTAGTTCCGTCAGGATTACGTCTTGCCTTGTCTATTTTTGCAAATTTTTCCTGAAATTTTCTCAAATCTCTTTCTGATACAATTTCTTTTGAATCTTCCAATTTTTTCATAATGAGATTTTTCGGAACAACAGTATTTAGAATTTCACCATTCTCATTTCTAACTTCCAATATTTCCTGGAACGCAGACACAAAATCTACCATTTGAGCGTAACTTTGTACAAGTTTTTGGTAAGCCGCATGCGTTTCTTCGATAGAAGCATCCTCTGTTAAGCCGTTAATCATGTTAAATCCTTTAACGACATCAGGGAATTGTTCTGCCTGTGAATACAAAATATTCCCGACTTTTTCCAAGGAAGTTTTGTAATCTAAAAGTTGATTTTTCCCGCCGAGTTTGTTGTAAATTTCTATATACTGTTCTTCTGTAGAATTTTCGTTACTTAAAGTTTCAATGAACTTATCCAAAACTCCGAGAACTTTTCTTTTGTCAGTCGGAAGATTTAATTCCTCTGCGATAGAGTCAAGAACTTTTCTATCATTATCTTCCACAATTGCATTTCTTATCGAAGTTAAGGTTTTCAAAATTACTGCCTTACGACTTTCCATAAGACATGAAGCATATAATGAATCCAAAACACCCGTCATAGTTTCGATAAACGCTTCTTTGTTAGCTTCCAAGGCTTGCATAAGCATTTCATCAGGATTACCCTCGCCTGCCACAGCAAACCTTTGCATTAAAGCTTCTTTTATTTCCGGGTTAAGAGTGCCTTTTTGAAGTTTACCAATCAACTTATCAATATTTTGAATAATCAAACTTTCTCTATCAGGAATATTCACGACTTTTGACATTTCTCTTATGCGGTTTTCGTTCTCAAGTCCAAAATCATACTGCATACGATACGCAGCCGCTGCCTTATATAAATCTCTTGCTTTTTCAACAGTTCTTCCTGCATAAGAAGAATCACTTTTCTCTGTCAAATTATTGATTGAAGAAACAATATCAAATATTTCAGGCAGAGATTTTTCCAGTTTTTCAGAATTTACTCCCTGAGTATTTGCCAAAATATATTTTTTAATTTTGTCTAATTTCATTTTTTCTTGTTCGTTTTCAAGATACATGAAATCTCTAAGCGGACTGTTTGAGTCTTTGATTGAACGTGAAGATTCAACTTCCAAAGACAATAAACCTTTGACAAGTTTTCGATTTGCTTCGTTCGAAATCTCAGGTACAACTTCACCTATATATTTTGACAAAAGTCCTGAATACTTTTGTATTGCCACAATATTATCCTGCGTTATCGCTTTTTTATTCGCAGCATTATAACCACGAAGAACCATATCTTTCTTGCACTCTTTAAGAGTTCTTTGTGAACGGACTAACGCTCTGTAGTAATCTTGTTCAGGTGCAAGTTCGTCGTTTATATCCTTAAAAATGTGTATATCGCTGAAAGTGTCGAAATATGCCTTATCAAAAGGGATATAACGAGATGAAGGTTCGTTACAACGACCGGTAGTATCAGCAATATTCATCCAATTTAATGCCGAAGCATCAATAATTCGATAACCTTTTTCCATCGCATATTTAAAATCAATATAAGGTTTTTCGACAGGAATTTTCGCATTTGTACCCAACTGAGAAATATCATAAACTTTCATAGTCGGTTTATTGTCAAGTTCCGAGAGAATTATATCTACAAAATGAGGCTTATCTTCGTATGCAAGGGCTTTTCGACAAATAGAAATCGCCGCACACATACCATGCGAAAGTTGGTTAACGGATTTAATGTTCGGAATTTTTGATTCAGGTGTATTAATAACTATATCATTCACGATTTCCGCAAGAACCTGTGTCTTTTTATCCGCCAATTGTTCGTTAATTTGATATTTTGGACTCATCAGGTAATCCAACTTTTTCATAATATAAAGTTTTTGTGCAATCGGAACTTCTGAAGATGAAATAAAATAATCTAAATTTCTATCTAAATTCTTTATATTTTCATTCTTAATATTATTTAAAGCATCACGGTCAACACTTGATAGAACCGATTTTCTCAAATCAAGAATTTTTTGTTCCGTTGCTGTCAGAGGTTTTTTCTTTGATGATAATTTATCAAGTTTTGCATAGAGTTTTGGTTGAACTTCCTTAGGAGAAATTTCAATAGATTTTCTTGCCGCATCGTTAAGTCTTACCTGCCAATCGTTGTACGAAGCCTTTCCCAAATCTATATTTGTTCCATATTTTAACTTCTTTGAAACATCCATCAAAAAGCGAACGTTCTCTTCTCCCGGAACATTTGCCAAATTATCTATTGATTTATGTATGCGGCGTTGGTTTATAACATTCAAATCATAAGGATTGTTATTCTTTAATTGCTCTACGTTTTTTCTGTCTTGTCGTTTCCCTGTAAAATTCAATAAATTTACTGATAATATTTTCATCCGCTAACCTCTTGTCATATATTATTTTTTGTTTTAAAAATCGTGAAGATGTTTTTTTAACAGCTTAGTAACAAAAATTTACAAAATTAATCCTTTCTCTCAAATAAGATAAGCCACAACGCCACCGTGAAAGCATTTCACTTCTTGCAAACAGCATTATTTCAACACAGTATTACTTTTTGTAAAAAAGAGAAACATTATTCCATTTTTTTGGTAGAATAATAATGGTATATGTTCATATTGAACGAATTATACTATTAGGGGTTTGACTAACCAAGATTATAAATAAGGAGAATAAATAATGAAATCATTCACAGTTGAGGAAATTACACAAATCGTCGGGGGTATGTTATCTAAGGCTGAAAGTCCTGAAATCACACATATTGCACCACCATTGTTGAGCGATGAAAAAACTCTTGCTCTTGCACTTGGAGAAGAAGAAATCGCTAACCTTGCTAAATCAAAAGCAAAAGCAGCATTAGTTCCTCTTGGGGTTCAAATCAACGGACTGACTACAATTGAAGTTGAAAGACCAAGACTTGCAATGATGAAATTATTAAATCTATTCTACGTACCGCCTGTTGTAAACAGAGATGTTCACCCGTCAGCAACAGTTGACCCTAGTGCTAAACTCGGTCAAAACGTATGTATCGGACCGAATGTAGTTGTCAGTGCTAACGCAGAAATCGGCGACAACACAAAGATTTTAGCAAACTCATACATCGGCAGCGACGTAAAAATCGGAACAAACTGTTTCTTCCACCCCGGAGTTAATATCGGCGACAGAGTAAAAATCGGCAACGATGTTATCCTTCAACACGGAGTTTCACTGGGTGCTGACGGTTTCAGTTTTGTAACCGAAAATCCTAACAACATTGAAAACGCAAGAAAAGAAGGCGAAATTAAAGAAGGCGACGTTGAACAAGTAATCTTCAAAATTCCTTCAATCGGTTCTGTTGTAATCGGTAATAACGTTGAAATCGGTGCAAATACAGCAATTGACAGAGGCACAATCGAAAATACCGTAATCGGCGATAACACAAAAATTGATGACCTTGTTATGATTGGTCACAACTGCAAAATCGGCAAAGGCTGCTTGATTGTATCTCAAGTTGGTATTGCAGGAAGCTGCGTAATCGGCGACAGAGTTGTTATCGCAGGTCAAGCGGGTTTGGCTGACCATATCGAAATCGGTTCTGATACAATTATCACAGCAAAAGCAGGCGTAACTAAATCATTCCCTGCAAAATCAATCATTGTCGGTATTCCTGCTGTTCCTAGAAAAGACTTTATCAAACAGTTGAAAACAATGAAAGATGCTCAAGAAATATTTGCTAAATTCAGAAAATTTGAACCGATGTTGAAATCTTTTGAAGAAGCACATCAAGAGGTGAAGGCATAAAATGGTAACATTAAAAAAAGAAGTTAAAATCGTTGGAAACGGTTTGATGAAAAACAAACCGTGCGAATTAACTCTTTTCCCTTCAAACTCAGGACAAATAAGATATTTCGTCAAAGGTAAAGATTCAATTCCAGCAGATACGGATCACGTTGTATCAACTGACCACTGCGTTGTTATGGGAACGAAGAGATCCCGAGTTATGTTAACAGAACACTTGTCGGCAGCGTTAGCCTTCTGCCATGTAGATTCTGTTGATATTTGCATGACTGAAGACGAAGTACCTATTCTTGACGGAAGTTCTTTAAAATGGGTTGAAGAAATCAAAAAAGTCGGTACTGATAAGCCGTTTTTCGCAAAAGAAAAATTTTACACAGTATCCGAACCTGTATATTATTTGAACGGAAAAACCAGTCTGGTAATCTTACCTGCTGACGACTTGTTCATATCTTATGCCGTAAATTACGACCACAAAGACGTGACCCGAAGATTTGTAAACTTCAATCCGAAAAACAAATATGAAATCATTGAAGCAAGAACCTTCGGATTTTATCGTGATTTGAAAAAGTACCAAATGCTTGGATTTGCACAGGGTGTAACCCAAGAAAACACAGTAGGTTTTACTGATGATGGCGGTTACACGACAGAATTGCGTTCCGAAAACGAACAAATCAAGCATAAAATGCTCGATTTAATCGGCGACTTGTATTTGACAGGTGTAAATCCGCTGAATATGAGATGTCAAATTTTGGCAAAAGAGGCAGGTCATGCCGTTCATATTAAAGTCGCAAAAATGCTTAAAGATAAATTGATAGAAATATAAGGAG
Organism: uncultured bacterium; assembly: GCA_945833895.1. Classification (GTDB taxonomy): domain Bacteria; phylum Cyanobacteriota; class Vampirovibrionia; order Gastranaerophilales; family Gastranaerophilaceae; genus Zag111. The sequence goes on along the minus strand of CAMAGQ010000012.1, from coordinate 483 downwards.
AGAAAAATGTCAGAAGAAACAAAAAATGAAGTCTTAAGTTTTGACACAATGCAGATAATGAAAATGATTCCGCACAGATATCCGTTTTTGCTTGTTGACAGAATAACGGAATGCGTTCCGGGTAAATATGCGAAAGGCTACAAAAACTTGACAATGAACGAAGAATTTTTCCAAGGTCACTTCCCTGGAAATCCGATTATGCCCGGGGTTTTGCAACTTGAAGCAATCGCACAATGTTCTGCTCCTATACTTATGACAATGCCTGAATTTGAAGGTAAATTGACACTTTACGCAGGAGTTGATAACGTAAGATTTAAAAATATGGTCAGACCTGGTGACAGATTTGAAATGGAAGTAGAATTAACCAAGATAAAAGGACCTATCTGCAAAGCTCACGGAATAGGCAGAGTTGACGGCAAAACTTGTATTGAAGCAGACATGACTTTTGCATTGAAATAAATTTCAATAAAACAAATTTAATTA